>DAOORG010000029.1:13212-16444 GCA_035389165.1 Chitinophagales bacterium | reverse complement strand
CAGGATTTTCTGGACGAATTTATTGCGATGGGAATTCCGGATTCTTGCCTGGTTTGTGATTTTGCCGGATTTCGGACACATGATTCTGTGATACGATGTAAAAAAATATTTGGCCAAAAGAAAGTAACCATTATTTCTCAGGAGTTTCATAATGAACGTGCGTTATTTATTGCACGAAAATATGGTTTGGAAGCCGTTGGATTTAATGCAAATGATGTCAGCTTCAGAAGTGGTTTGTATACTTTTTTCAGAGAAAAAGCCGCACGTGTTTTGTTGTTCCTCGATTTATATGTGCTCGATACACAACCGCATTTTTTAGGTAAGAAAATTTCAATAAAATAATCAGGGATTTTTCTTCAGAATATCCAGTATTTCCGGCACATCTGCATCACCAACATGAAGTTTTGCTTTTTCATAAAATGGTTTTCTGCTTTCCAGTCGTTCGTCATAAAATACTTTTAATTCATCTTCAGATAGTCCTGCAATAAGTGGTCTTTTATGCTGTCCTTTCAGTAAGCGCCAGATTACTTTTTCTTTATTCCTGTTCAGATAAATAGTCAAGCCTTTTTCATTCATCACATCCATATTATCGAAAAAACAAGGCGCACCACCACCGGTGCTCACCACTAAATTTTGGTCGGTGTCCAAATCTTGTAAATATTGCTGTTCCAGTTTTCTGAAATAATCTTCACCTTTCAGTTCAAAAATTTCTTTAATACTCATTCCTTCTTTTTCTTCTATAAATTTGTCAACGTCGACATAATCGAAACCCAGCATTGGAGCCAGATTGCGTCCGACATATGATTTGCCGCAACCCATAAAACCAACTAGAAAGATTAGCATGTATACATTTTATGATTTATGAATTCAGAATTATGATTTGATTAAAACGATAAGTATTGACCGTTATCTACTTTCCGATTCGTATTCTCGGATCGAGTACAGCATAGAGAATATCTACGATGAAATTCATGACGATAAAAACAGAAGCTGTAAATAAAACAGTGCCCATTGCCACCGGAAAATCAAATTTTTGTAAAGCATCCACTGCAGTATAGCCAAGACCTTTGATGTCAAAAATTACTTCTACAAAGAAGGCACCGGCCAACAAAGAGGCAAACCAACCGGAAACAGCCGTTACCACAGGATTGAGCGCATTTCGCAAGGCATGTTTAAACAATACGGCAATGCTGCTTAAGCCTTTTGCTTTAGCCGTTCTGATATAATCCTGAGACAATACATCGAGCATGGTGCTGCGCGTTAATTGAAATATGATTCCGATAGGTCGGGAACCCAACGCAATAGCCGGCAAAATGAGATTTTTAAACATTAAAACTTCATTTCCATAATCATCAATCATGGTAAGTCCGCCAGTTTGTTCCAGTCCTGTATATTGATGTAATAAAATACCAAACACAAATCCTAAGACAATTGCCGAAAAATAGGAAGGCACTGAGATGCCAAGAACTGATAACGACATCGCCAGATTGTCAAACCAACTATGCTGTTTCACCGCAGCTATGACACCTAAGAAAATACCGATAACACTTGCAATAAACATAGCGGCAAAAGCTAGAATAATAGTTTGAGGCAAAGCACGTTTTAAGATATCCAGAACATCTTCTTTCGTTTGATAAGAACGGCGCAGATAGGGTGGTTTTACAACGAGTGCTTTTTCGCTGCTGACATTAAATAATTTTGTGTAGTGGTATTTTTCCTTTGAGGCATCATCATTATAATGAAGCGCAATAGGAGACAAGTCATTCACATAAAGAGCAAATTGCACATATTTTGGTTTGTCCAAACCCAGTTCTTTATTGATAGCTTCTACAGATTCCACATCGGCACGTTGCCCTAAAGTTAGACGAGCAGGATCCACCGGTAAAATATTGAACAATCCGAAGATGACAAACATGACACCAATGAGCACGAGTATGCCGTAAAAGAATTTATTGAGGATGAATTTGTACATAATAGTTGTAAGTAATAAGTTGTAAGATAATTACTTTATCACACTTTTTTTCAAATCCTCATAAGTTGTCAGCTCGTTGTAATGATATTTGCCAACGATGATTCCTTTCTTCAGAATCAGCAAGCCCGGATTGGAACGCATAATCGTTTTCAACGGCGTAGCATCCGTATTATAAATTTCAAATGTTGCTTTTTGCTGTTCTTCATATTTTTTAACGTCATCAATCAGGCTGCCTGTCAGAATAAATGCATAGCGGTTGTCTTTTACCGCTGCTTCTGCAATCGTTTTAATTTTAGCAAAACCGGCATCGTTTATTTTCTTTAATTCAGGAATGATGATAAAGAAAATATACTCTTCTTCTTCAAAAAACGAAGAAGTATTGTCGCCGCCATTGGCATCTTTGATGGCAAAGTCTTTAAGTTTCGGATCATCGCCTTTTTGAATCATCACATCTTTTCTGTCTACAAAAGTCCAGTTGTCCAGATCTTCCGGCCAGGTGCCTTTAAATTCTTTTACTTCACCACTTGCTTTGTTTTTGTAGATAAACGTATTTTCATATTTATATGGTTTTGCATTTGGCGGCAATTTTAAACCTTCAGGAATAGAAGAACCTACCAGGTAAGGTCTGAAATCTTTGATGGGTTCAAAGTAAATATTTCTGTACGCAAAAGCGATGGCAGCCAATGTAAGCAAACCCAATAAAATGCGATTCGGTAATTTGCCGAATAATTCTTTGATGGATTTTTGTCCAATCAATATTATTACGATCAACACTGATAAAAATAAATCTTTGTAAAAAGACTGAATAGGTGCGAGTTTCAAGAAATCACCGAAGCAACCGCAATCTGTCACTTTTCCTGTTTTGGCAGAATAACCGGTAAGGAAGGTGAAGAAGGCAATTAATAAAATCAGGAACCATATAGTTGATTTTTTCCAGGTTCCCAGAATTAATGCAACACCCAAATAAATCTCAAAAATAATCATGAAGAAAGAAACAGCCAATGCATGTTCAATCGAGAATTTCCAGAGAAAAGCCAGCATAGGTGCCGATTTTTCGAATATCTCGAAATATTCTTCCATTTTAATGGCAGTTCCTGCCGGGTCAATTGCTTTTACCACACCAGAAAACACAAACCATACACCGACAAAATACCTCAGGAAATTAATCAGCAGATTACTTTGTTTGAACAGAAATTTCCCAATTAACGTCATTACTACTGCAATCGCAGCAAACATTCCAATTAGTGTAATTAAATCCAT
>DAOORG010000029.1:9081-13112 GCA_035389165.1 Chitinophagales bacterium | reverse complement strand
TCACTTTTCTTCACTCAATTTTATCAATGCAAATATTGCATAATTAACGATATCCATATAATTGGCATCGATGCCTTCAGAAATAATCGTTTGTCCTTTGTTTTCTTCAATTTGTTTGATGCGGTGCAATTTCGACAATATTAAATCGGTATAAGAACTGATGCGCATATCGCGCCAGGCTTCACCGTAATCGTGGTTTTTTGCCAGAAATAATTTTTTTATCGTGTTGTATTGCTCGTCAAATAATAATTCGGCTTCATCATATTTTAATTCAACTGCATAGTCTTTTCTGCTTTCCAGATTCAACTGAATAATAGCAATAATTCCATAATTCACACAGCCAATGAATTCCGATTCGATACTGTCGCCTACTTTATTCTCACCGGTTTCATCTATCGTTCGTATGCGTTTTGCCTTGATGTAAATTTGATCGGTAATGGAACGAGCACGTAAAATTCTCCACGAGGTGCCATAATCTTTCGTTTTCTTTAAAAAAACATCTTTGCATTTTGCAAAAGCAGATTCGTATTGTGTTATTGTTGTTTCGCTCACTGTAAATAGTTATTCAGTCGCCAAAAATACATAACTTTAGCCTTGTTTTCAACCCAAAATTGATACGTATTCGTTTTTTATGAAATATTTTACATTGAATTGCAAAGGAAAGTTGCTGACTATGGATGCTCCAATAGTAATGGCAATTTTGAATACAACGCCGGATTCTTTCTTTGATGGTGGAAAATATATTCATGAAGCTGCCATTTTGCATCAGGTTGAACGTCAATTGAAAGATGGCGCAACCATTATCGATATTGGTGGTATGTCCACGCGACCGAATGCCGAGCTGATATCTGAAGAAGAAGAATTAAAGCGCGTTATCGAACCCATAAAAATTATTCATCAACATTTTCCGGAAGCCATTTTAAGTATAGACACATTCAGAAGTAAAGTGGCAGAAGAAGCTGTGTTGCACGGTGTTTCTATTATTAATGATATTTCAGGCGGAACAGAAGACGAACGCATATTTGAAGTTGCAGCAAAATATACTTCTGCATTGATTTTAATGCATAAACAAGGTTCGTTGCAAACCATGCACCAAAAACAGAAGTACGAAAATCTATTGGTGGATATTTTAGATTTTTTTATCGCTCAAACAGCCAAGGCAAAAGAGTTTGGCATAAAAGATGTAATAATAGATGTTGGCTTTGGATTTTCAAAAACGATAGAACAGAATTATTCGTTATTAAAAAATCTTAAAATTTTTGAACAACTGGAAAAGCCTATGTTGGTTGGATTGTCGCGTAAAAGTATGTTGTATAAATTACTAAATACCACAGCAGAAAATGCATTAAATGCGACCACCATTGTTAATACGATTGCATTGCAGAATGGTGCATCTGTTTTGCGCGTACACGATGTTAAAGAAGCTGTGGAATGTGTGAAGATTTGGAAGATGTTGAACGATAAATAATTTCAGTTCCGATAGCTATCGGAATAAGAATTATGATTTTTAATTTACAAGTAACTCAATAGATAGCATGCATAAACGATTATTACTGTTTTTATTCTTACTGCAATTTACGCTAACCTATGCTGCTACCAAAGACAGCATTATTGGCAAATGGCGCGGCACCATAATCGGACATGTTGATAATAAGGATTATTTTATAAATGCAACAATTGATACCATCTCCAAATCGGAATATACTATTCAGTTGAAAGTTTTCAGCGGTGATTATGTCGGTGAATTTATATTAAATACTACCTTGAAAAATCAATATAAACTGTTTATCAACAGCTTTATAAAAAAGAGTGAGTTTCCGTACGCTGTTCCACATATCAGCGATTGCTTTACCGGTTATTTTCAATTGAAAAAAGACGCAACAAGCCAATATATGCTGGACTTGTATCGCAATCCGATAATGAGAAAGATGGAAGATTTTACGTTAATAGACACAGCCGGAAATTTTACACCTTCGTTTGAATGTTTTACGACTGTTGAATTATTTCCAACAGAAAAAGATACGATGTATGCTAAGTTGGAACGTAAAACGGATTCAATAATTACCGCTAAGAAAAACACCAAAGAAGTGGCAAAGCGGAAATTAGTTTCCTCAAAAGAATGGAGTGTGAAACAAGAATCTATCACGTTGCAAATTTGGGACAACAACAAGGAAGATGGCGATATCATTTCGCTGAAGTTTAATGATACGTGGATTTTAACCAATTTTCAGTTAAAGAAAGAAAAGTATACGATACCAATTAAGCTTACTCAAAAAGAAAATCAGTTGTTGTTGTTTGCTGAGAACTTAGGCAGCATTCCGCCAAATACGGCTGCAGTTTCCATTGATGATAATGATTTAATCAGAACGTTTATTCTGAATTCTGATATGAGCAAAAGTGAAACGGTAAAAATTATACTGGCAAAACCCGGTAAGTAGATTATTTCAGCGACTGCAACAATTCCTCAATACTAAAAGTATCCACGCCTTCTTTTTTTGCTAATGCTAAAGAGGTTTCTGCATATTTTCTGGCATCAGTAATGTTATTTAGTTTTTGATACAAGCGTGCTACTGTATCATTGTTGTCAAAATTACTGTTAAGTTCAACAGAGCGCAACGCGAACTTTAATGCTTTTTCTAAAGTAGGTTTGTCTTTATAATTTTCCCAGATATTTCCGGCAATATAATTTAAACGTTCGTGGTCGTTTTGGCAAAATTTATCAGCAAATTCTACTGCTTTCGGTAAATAAGCTTTCCAGTCGGCAGCACGTTTTAATAAACTTAATTCAAATTCGGCACATAATAAATCGGCTTTTTCAGGTAAGTACTGCAGCATCACTTTTCGGAATGCTTCTTTGTCTTTTCCTTTGTTGGAAACACGTCTGCCTTCATTCCAAACTAATTCTTCTATTTGGTTGTCAATAAAATCTTTACCAAGTAATTCTATAAATTTATCTTTATTTGATTGCATAATAACAAATCCGGTGTCATGCAAACTATTGGTTGTATAGGCGATTAAATCTGCATTTGCCGCCGTAAGTTCGTATTGCACTCTTGATAAAAACTGTGATAAAGCAGGTTTCAATAAACTGTCTTGAGCATCATTTGCATTCAATACAAAGTTTCGCAAAAAGGCAGTATCTCTTTCACCACTTACATATTTTTTTTGCAGCGTGATATATTGTTTTTCCGGATTTAGTGTGTTTGTGCACAACGCAATAAAATCTTCCGCAGGCATAGAACCCAGGCCGCGGTGAACCAGCTCACCATTCGGATTGAAAAATAAATATGTCGGATAATTTCGAACATTATATTTCTTAGCTAATTCCAAACCTTCACCTTTTTCCATATCTATTTTTGCGCTGATGTAATATGGATTGATAGCAGCGCCAACTTCCGGTTTCGGAAATACTTCCTTCGCCATCCATTTGCAAGGTCCGCACCAGCTGGCATATGCATCCAGAAAAATAAATTTATTTTCTTTTTTTGCTTTGTCTAATATTTGCTGCCATGTTGCATCGTGTTCAATTTGCATACCAGTTTCTTGTCCAAGAAGTGAAAGTGAAAATGATAAGGAAAGTGCTACAAATAATATTTTTTTCATCAATGATTTTTTAATCGTTAATCGTTAATTGTCAATCTTATTAATATCAATCTTAATTGGTTTTTTATCTTCACCAACTGCAACAAATTTAAATAAACCACTTATAGCCAATTCACGTTTGTCAGAATTCATCAGCTCTATGTAAATATCCACTTTTATATCTAAACTGGTGTTTCCCATTCTTATGACTTTTCCAACTAATTCAATAATAGTGCCGCTTGGAATGGGTACGTTAAAATCAATCTTATCGGAAGAAACCGTCACCATTTTTAATCTTGCAAAACGAGTTGCCGTAATAAAAGCAACTTCATCCATCAATTGCATAGCTGTGCCGCCAAACAAAGTATCGTAGTGGTTGGTTGTATTTGGAAATACCGCTTTGAAAATATGGGTTTCCGATAATTGTACGCGTTCTTCAAATGTCATGT
>DAOORG010000029.1:0-8981 GCA_035389165.1 Chitinophagales bacterium | reverse complement strand
CCAAGTTTCCCTTTTGGAAATCCTTCGCGTGCAAACCATTCTAAATACGAAACCGGCAAATCACAGAGTACTCTGTTTTTGAACCTGCCAAATGGCATTTTCATTTCCACTAATTCAGTAAGAAGGTTTGGATTTAATCCAAATGATTCGTTCTGCATAAAATTTTTACTATTCTGGTTACTGATGTGAAATTACAATAACTATTCACTATTTTAGAACTATAAATCTTCCAATGTATAAACTGCTATTGTTTTTTTTGTTGCTGAGTGGTACACTTTCACTCAGCGCATCCTATGAATTTCATTCTGAAAATGTAACCATCGTAAGAGATACCTTTGGAGTGCCGCATATTTATGGTAAAACAGATGCCGATGCAGCTTATGGCTTAGCCTGGGCGCATTGTGAAGATGCATTTGAATTGATTCAACAAAATTTATTGCCAGCCAAAAATTTGTTAGGTTCTGTTAAAGGAAAAGATGGTGTTTTATTTGATTTTGGTTTTCAATTTTTTGGCGTAGATACCCTAGTGGAAAATAATTATGAAAATAAATTATCACCGGAATTTAGGAAAGTAGTAGATGGTTATGTACAAGCAGTGAATGATTATGCATTGAAGCATCCGGAAGAAGTGTTGGTTAAATCATCCTTTCCTTTTTCTGGAAAAGATATTATAAAAAGTTATGTTGGAATCGGAATATTAATGGCTGGCGCCGGCTTGGATTTGAAAGCCATAAAAGATAACATTGCTGATGAAGTATTTCAGCCAAATGAAAATGGAACCGGTTCTAATGCAATGGTTATTGCTCCTTCCAGAACGGAAGATGGTAAAACCTGGTTACTGAGTAATTCGCATCAGCCGATAGAAGGTTCCTTAGCATGGTACGAAGCTCATATCAATAGCGAAGATGGTTGGAATGCACTAGGTGGCATTTTTCCGGGTTGCGTTTCCGTGATGGTAGGTTGTAATGAAAACTTAGGTTGGGCGCATACCACGGATTATCACAATTTCGGTGATGTATATAAACTGAAGTTGAGTCGCAATCATGAATCTTACTGGTATGACGGTGCCTGGAAAAAATTTACCTTTAAAACCATTCAACTTAAAATTAAATTAGGTGGCATTAAATTGCCGGTGAAACGGGAAATTCCGGTTTCTGTTTTCGGTCCAGTTTTTAAAACCAAACACGGCTGGTATGCCTTGCGCTATCCGGCCGCAATGGATATTCGACAGGCAGAAGAATGGTTTTTAATGAACAAGGCAAAAAACTTTGAAGAGTTTGAGCAAGTTATAAAAATGGAAGCTTTACCCTTATTCAATATTACATATGGTGACAGAGATGGAAATATTTTTTTATTGTCGGATGGGAAAATTCCGTTGCGCGATTCAACCTTAAACTGGAATCGACCTCTTGAAGGCACGTCTTCAAAATATCTTTGGACAGATTTATTGCCTTATGAACGCAAGATAAAATACTTAAATCCGAAAAGTGGTTTTTTATTTAACTGCAATGGTACACCTTTGCAAGCAACTGCCTATGAAGAAAATTCAAAAGATTATTTTGTCGGCTTACAATTGTTTACATACAATAGAAATGAACGATTTTCACGTTTGTTAAATGAACATCAGGGAAAGTTCTCGTGGCAGGATTTTCAACGTATAAAATACGATAAGCGTTATGACAGTTCAGGAAGGTATATGCGCAACTTTAATGCTTTATATAATTTAAATGAAGAAAAATATCCGGATTTAAAAGATGCGATTCTTAAAATAAAATCCTGGAATTTAAGTGGTGATGCAAACGATAAAAATGCCGGATTAGCTATGCTGACCAATAAGTTTATGGTTGGTAAATTAAAATTACCGTATGCATTTTTAATGATAAAAGAAAAACCCTTGTCAGAAACAGAAGTAGTAAGTGCGCTAAAAAAAGCAAAAAAATATTTGTTAGATAAATTCAAAACGATTGATGTAGAATTAGGGCAAGTGCAACGTTTATCGCGTGGTGATCTGAATTATCCAATTAGTGGATTATCAGAAGTGCCGCGTGCCGTAGACACAAAATATGATAAAGAAAAAGGTTTTTATAAAGCAACGGCTGGTGATGGCTATATGCAGCTGATTAAATTCAGCAAAGAAGGAGTGGAAATAGAATCCATATCGCCATTTGGTGCTTCCACGCATCCGAAAAGTAAACACTATACAGATCAGATGGAATTATTTGTAAAAGAAAAAACAAAAACAATGTCACTGTTGAAAGAGGATGTGTATAAAGGTGCTGAACGCATTTACCATCCGGGTGAATAAAAGACATTTCAGGCAGCTATTGACAAATTGATTAATTAATGCAATATTTGAAGTTCATGCAGCGAAACTCTATTTAAATCTATGAAGGTTATTCATTTTGAAATTCCGGCTCGGGATCCTGAGCGTCAAAAACATTTTTATTCTACCGTTTTCAATTGGAAATTCAGCCAATGGAAAGATGTTGGTTTTTGGGTAGCACTCACCGGACAGCCGCCAGAGTTTGGTATTGATGGCGGAATAATTGATGTTAAAGAATTAGATATTCCATTAAACAGTATCATCGAAGTTGAAGACATAGACGACGTGTTACAAAAAATAAAAGCGAAAGGCGGCAAAGTTGCTGTTCCTAAATTTTTTGAACAAGGTGTCGGCTATCTGGCTTATTTCAGAGATCTGGATAATAATGTTTTCGGACTTCGACAAGTAGATCCATTAATTTGTAAAAAATCTGAAGCGTATGAACAGAGTAGTAAATTTTGATTTTCCTACGGATCAACCAGAGCGTGCTAAAGAATTCTTTACGGATATCTTTGGATGGAAATTTAAAGAATGGTTGAACGAAGATTACTGGCTGGTGGAAACCGGTGATAAGATTAAGCGTGGCATCAATGGCAGCATGATTAAACGTCGACATCCGGATCAAAAACCAACGGTTATGATTCAGGTAGAAAATATTGATATTACTTTAAAAAAAGTGATAGATGAAGGCGGACTAGTCGTGTTTCCAAAACGCACGATTCCAAAAGTGGGTTACATGGCCTACTTCAATGATCCGGAAGGAAATACGGTTTGTATTATGCAGTTTACCACAGACGCAATTTAGATAATAGTTATTTTTTTTATTTGCAGATAATCACTAAATCTTACTGGTTTAATTACTTTTACAATATGAAATATTTACATTTCACAGCATTCTTATGTTTTGCAGTCATAGGCTTTACAAAGCCAGCTAAAAAAGCGGATATTGATACGGTTAAGCGTGAAATGAAACAATATTATTTTGTATTGTTGACCAAAGGGAATAACAGAACACATGATTCAGCTACAGTACAACAGATTCAAAAAGAGCATTTGGAAAATATTGGTCGACTGGTAAAAGCTGGTAAAATAATAGTTGCCGGTCCTTTTGGCGACGATGGAAACTGGCGTGGTATTTTCATTTTTGATGCAGCTACTAAAGAAGAAGTTGAACAGCTTTTACAATCAGACAGGGCAATTTCTTCCGGTAGATTAGCATATGAAATTCATCCGTGGTGGACGCAAACCGGTACAGTATTTAAGTAACAGATTTTTGTTTTCTATTACTCAGAAATGCATGTAAGAAAACAGCAGCCAGTATTATTACAACACCAATATAAAATTTCCAGTTGAGCTCTTTGTTTTCTTGGAGTAAAATTATCGCCAAAATAATTCCATAAATTGGTTCAAGATTATTAATTAAAGAGGTCGTAAAGGCATCACTTGCTTTCAATGCCTTCAAAAATAAATTATATGGAATTACAGTACAGAAAATGGAAAGTATCAACAAGTAAATAAAATCTTTAAAATCCGGCAAATGAAAGTTCCCCGGATTTTGTTGAATATAAAGAGGTAAGCATAAACTCAGAAATACAAATCCACTCAGCATTTGTATAAATGTAATGGTATTTGGAGCAATGGTTTGTGTGTATTTTTTATTCAGGATATTGAAAATAGCCGCTAAAAATGCAGCAATAATTCCTAATAAAAATCCAAATTTATAACTCGGTATATCCAGCGACTGGTTGATTAGTAAAATTCCCGGAATAACCATAAATCCTAACACAAGATTTGAGGTGTCAAATTTAGTTTTATTAATGAATGGTTCCAGTATAGCAACAAATAAACTGACACTGGCAATACAACTTACCGCAACGGATGCATTTGCATATTTAATAGAACCATACCAGGCTACCCAGTGAACTGCAAGTAAAACACCAATGCCACAAAGTATCAATATTGTTTTTCGGCTGAGTGCTTTCACTTGTCGAAAAAGGTTTGGAATAAACAGCATAAGTAAGCTCACAAAAAAGACTCTGTACCAAACCAAAGGAAATTCACCAATTGAAATTACCTTACCTAAAATCGCAGTTAAACCCCACATAAACGTAGCAATATTCATTTGCAGGTAAGCCTTGCTTCTGATTTCCATACCGCAAAAGTAGAAAACTGACATTTGCCTTAGCAGAATTTTGTATTATATCTAAATTATGCTTAATTTTAGTTGCATAAATCCGCAATTATGGAACGAAAATATCATACGCTAAAAGACTTTTATCCTTATTATTTAACAGAACACAGCGACCCGGTTTGCAGAGCAACACACTACATCGGAACCACCTTGTTATTTGTTGTAGTAGGTGCTTCCATTTATTTCGGACAAGCAAAGATTTTGTTTTTACTTCCTGTTGTTGGTTATGGTTTCGCCTGGTTGGGTCATTTTGTATTTGAAAAAAATAAACCGGCAACTTTTCAATATCCGTTTTACAGCCTTGCCTCTGATTTTATCATGTATTTCCATTTTTTGACTGGTCAAATAACTCAAAAAGTGGCCGATGCTAAGAAAACAATAGCTATGCAGTCATAAATTTGCCGATTTTCAACTCCAATTACATACTTAATATTACAATATTAACAATTTAAGCTTTGTTAACATTTTGGCAAGTGCACAGATTGTAATTTTAAACTGTGAATAAGAATCTTATCCTTTTTACGTCAGTATTACTTTTCCTCGGATTATTCGGAATCGGAATCGTACAGATATTCTGGTTGAAAGGTGCAATTAAATCGCGCGAACAAGATTTTGATAAAGCCGTTTTTGAAGCCATGAATGATATGTCTACAAAAATTGAAGATTTGACGTATCATCCGATTGTGTCAAAAATGATCAACTCTCAAAAAGTGCATACCAATGATGAAGGAGAAATCATTATTGAATTGTCGGAAGGAATTGATATTGAAAATGAATATAGCAATCAGGATGAACCTGCTCATGTCTATAACAAAAAGTCTAATCGATACAACGATGTGAGTCCTTTGTTTCAGGAACCTTCTGCACGAACGGAAAATTCGTTTCCAATAGAAATTGACAACCTGCAGGAATTTATGGCACAACAGATGACCAGCCTGCAACCGATTACTGAAATTCTGGATACATCCAAATTAAAAGAAATTATAGATGCTTCGCTGAAAGCTCACGGTATCAAAACACTTTTCCGATATGGCGTAACAGAATACGCACCGAATAATTTTGTGTTGCTTTCTAAAAATGCACCATTATCAGAATTGTTCAGAACACCTTATTCTGTTGACTTATTCCGCAGAAGTATGTTTGATGAAAGCAAAAAATTAAAATTGCTATTTCCTGACAGGAAAAAGTTTTTATATTCTTCCATGTCGCCAATGATTTTGTCTTCTTCTATTTTCTTTTTGATGGTTGTAGCTGCTTTCATCTTGTCGTTTCAGATAATTTTTAAACAAAAGAAATTATCCGATATGAAAACGGATTTCATTAATAACATGACGCACGAACTGAAAACACCGATTGCAACAATATCTATTGCCAGTGAAATGCTGAAAGATAATTCAATATCTCAGTCAAAAGATAATCGTGAAAAATATGCCAGTATAATTTTTGATGAAAACAAAAGGTTGTATAATCATGTTGAACAGGTATTGCAGATTGCACGTTTAGAAAAAGGCGAGTTACAACTTAATTTAGACGACCGCGACCTGCATACTATCATCAGCACTACGGCAAGCAGATTTAATCTGATTCTGGAAGAGATGAATGGCAAAATTGAATTGAACCTTAATGCAGAACATTCCATTCTTAAAGTAGATGAAATGCATTTTACTAACGTAATAAATAACCTGATAGACAACGCCGTAAAATACAACGACAAATCGCCGTTAATAAAAATTAACACGTTCAATATAATAACAGGCATACAAATTGAGGTTCAGGATAATGGTGTTGGTTTGTCCAAAGAAGATCAGCAAAAAGTATTTGAAAAATTCTATCGGGTTTCAAAAGGAAATGTACATGATACCAAAGGATTTGGATTGGGTTTGAGTTATGTACAGTCAATTGTAGAAAAGCACAATGGAAAAGTTTGGGTAGAAAGTAAATTAAAAGAAGGATCGAAGTTTATAATTCAACTTCCGGTTACCGTATAAAATTAAAATTAATCACAATAAAATTTAAACACATGAACACAGTATTTAAAAAGAAAGTCTTGTTAGTAGAAGATGATCCGAATCTAGGAATGCTTTTGCAGGAATATTTGAAACACAAAAACTTTGAAGTAGAATTGAAACGCGATGGTGTCGAAGGCTTGTTTGCTTTCAGAAAAAACACGTACGATATTATTTTGCTGGATGTGATGATGCCAAAGAAAGACGGCTTCTCCGTAGCAGAAGATATCCGAAAAGATGATAAGGAAGTTCCGATTATTTTTCTGACGGCTAAGTCGCTAAAAGAAGATAAAATCAAAGGATTGACCATAGGTGCAGACGATTATATTACCAAGCCATTCAGCATGGAAATTCTGGAGTTAAAAATGAATGCCATCTTAAGAAGAACAGAAAAACACGAAGTACTTACTGCGCTGGATGAATATAAAGCAGGCGATTGTGTGTTGGATTATAAAAATCACAAGTTGAATGTGAAAGGAACGGAAATAAAATTAACCACCAAAGAAAATGAATTATTGCGTTTGTTTTTTGAGAAGAAAAATCAGATTCTGGAACGAGAAGTAGCGCTGAAACATGTATGGCAGGACGATAGTTATTTCACAGCAAGAAGTATGGATGTTTTCATTTCTAAAATTAGAAAATACCTGAAAGAGGATGAGCGTTTGCAAATCCTGAATATTCACGGACAAGGTTATAAACTGGTAGAAAACCAGATGGCATAATCGTATTTGAATTTATGAGTTTTGATTTTAAGTTTCAGTTTCAATTTCAGTCTGGTAATTTTAAATCATAAATCTCAATTCATAAATCCTAAATTCTTTTGTATTTTTGTGCCATGATATTAACGGATAAAGGAATTTTAGCAGAAATTGAAAAAGGTACAATTGTAATTGAACCCTACGATAGAGAATATTTGGGAACCAACTCGTATGATGTGCACCTGAGTAAATACTTTGCAACATACGACATTCATACTTTAGATGCTAAAAAACACAATACGATCACTCATTTTGAAATACCGGAAGATGGTTTTGTATTGCAACCTGGAACGCTTTATCTTGGTTCTACATTGGAATACACAGAAACGCACGCGCATGTGCCATTTTTAGAAGGGAAATCCAGTATGGGAAGATTGGGTATCGACATTCATGCAACTGCCGGAAAAGGTGACGTTGGGTTTTGCAATCACTGGACACTCGAGATTTCCTGTATACAACCGGTTCGTATTTACGCAGGAATGCCGGTTGGCCAGCTCATCTATTTTGTTGTAGATGGCGATATTGAGAATGCTTATAACACGAAACCAAACGCAAAATACAACCAACGTTCACCAAAACCAATGGAAAGTATGATGTGGAAGAATTTTAAGTAAATCTTACCATTTAGTGTCTTCAGATTTTATTACACTATATTCACTTATATTGTGTAATATTTTATAAAATGAACACCTTCAATAAAGAGCAATTACTCGACGATTTAAAAAACTGGAATCAACTCATCAGAAAGTACCAGATTCCGAACACAAAAGAAGCCATTATTCAATTAGCAAACAGTTTTGTTTTTTATATTTTATTATTAGCGCTGCAATTCTATTTGTACGATAAATCGTTTTTCTTTTCTGCCATCGTTGCCTTGTTGAATGGTTTTATTTTATCCAGAATTTTTATTATCCAACACGATTGCGGACACAGTTCGTTTACAAAATATAAAACACTGAACGAAATTATAGGCACTGTTTGCAGTGTTTGTACATTAATACCTTATCGTTATTGGGCAAAAAATCACAGTTTTCACCATGCACATAACGGTCAGCTTGAAGTAAGTGACATTGGTGATATTGAAGTGTTTACCACAGAGCAATATGCCAATGCCAACTGGAAACAAAAATTATATTATCGTATCTATAGAAATCCATTGTACCTATTTACCATTGGTGGATTTATTTATGTGGTAATTTATAACCGTTTTGCTTTTGTAGATAGCGACTATTTCAAAAAAGTAAAGAAAAGCGTTAATCTTAGTAATATACTTTTCATAGTTTCTTATACAGCATTTGCTTATATCTTTGGTGTGGAACGATTTTTAGTGGTGCAGTTTACGAATTTATTCTTCTTTGGTATTTATGCTCTTTGGTTTTTTTATATCCAACATCAGTACGAGCATGTTTTTAAAGCCAAAAAAGAAGACTGGAATTATGTAGTTGCAGCAGTGAAAGGAAGCACATATTATAAGCTTCCACGTGTGTTTCATTGGTTATCAGGAAATATAGGCTACCATCACATTCATCATTTAAGTCCTGCAATTCCAAATTATAATTTGCCGAAATGCCATAAGGAAAATCCCGTTTTTTTAAAACACACTAATACGATAACTTTCTGGCAAAGCTTGAAAACATTGCGTTCTAATCTTTGGGACGAAAAGCAACAGAAAATGGTTTCATTCAGTGAGTATAAACGAAATA
>DAOORG010000028.1:0-16843 GCA_035389165.1 Chitinophagales bacterium | reverse complement strand
GTAACATCTTTACGCATGGCAGAAATCGTTTCGCGTGCAATAATTTTTGCGCCAATAGCTGCCTGTATCGCAATCACGAATTGCTGACGTGGAATCAGGTCCTTTAATTTTTCGCATAAGCGGCTGCCAAAATGGTAAGCTTTGCTTCTGTGTATTAAGGCAGAAAAGGCGTCAACATTATCGCCGTTTAGTTTGATATCCAGTTTCACTAAATCACTTTCTCTGAAATCGTGCATGTGATAATCAAAACTGGCATAACCTTTCGAAATGGATTTTAAATTATCATAGAAGTCGAATACAATTTCTGCCAAAGGCATTTCAAATTGCAATTCAATTTTAGTAGGAGACAAGTATACCTGATTTTTTAAGATACCGCGTTTGTCCATGCATAACTTCATAATGGAACCAACATATTCAGGCTTAGTAATTAATTGTGCTTTGATGTAAGGCTCTTCTACATAATCAATATAAGTAGGATCCGGCAAATCGGATGGATTGTTGATGGTTAATTTTTCACCTTGTTTGGTGTAACAGAAATACGTCACGTTGGGCACAGTAGTGATGATGGTCATATCATACTCGCGCTCCAGACGTTCCTGAATAATTTCTAAATGCAGTAAACCCAGGAAGCCGCAACGGAAACCAAAGCCTAATGCCAGCGATGTTTCCGGTTCCCAAACCAAGGATGCATCATTGAGTTGTAATTTCTCTAACGAATCGCGCAGTTCTTCAAAATCATCATTATCTATCGGATAAATACCGGCAAATACCATCGGTTTCACATCTTCAAAACCTTTGATACTGTCTGAACATGGTCTGCTGACATGCGTAATAGTATCACCAACTTTTATTTCTTTCGATACTTTAATACCGGTGATGATATAACCGATGTCGCCTGCTTTCACTTCGCTTTTTGGCTCAGGCGTCATGCGCATAATACCTACTTCATCTGCAAAATATTCTTTTGCCGTATTCACAAATTTTACTTTATCGCCTTTTTTGATGGTGCCATTAATAACACGGAAATAAGCGATAACACCTCTGAATTGATTGAAGACAGAGTCAAAGATCAACGCCTGTAAAGGTTCTGTTTCGCTGCCTTTTGGTGCCGGAATTCGTTTGATTACTTCAGGTAGAATTAAATCTACGCCAAGTCCGGTTTTTCCGCTTGCTTCTAAAATATCTTCATGTTTACAACCAATTAAGTCAACAATCTGATCTTTCACTTCTTCAATCATAGCACCATCCATATCAATCTTGTTGATGATAGGAATAATTTCCAATCCGTTTTCTATTGCTAAATATAAATTAGAAATAGTTTGAGCTTGTATGCCTTGTGTCGCATCTACTAATAAAAGGGCACCTTCGCAAGCAGCTAAAGAGCGCGAAACTTCATACGAAAAGTCAACGTGTCCGGGTGTATCTATTAAATTGAAAATATATTTCTTGCCTTCAAACATATAATCCATTTGAATGGCATGACTTTTTATAGTAATACCACGCTCGCGCTCCAAATCCATATCATCTAATGTTTGAGCCTGCAGGTCTCTTTCAGAAACGGTATTGGTAAGTTGTAAGAGTCTGTCAGCCAGTGTACTTTTTCCGTGGTCAATATGTGCAATAATTGAGAAATTTCTAATGTTTTCCATAACGCAAAAATACAGATATTCAACGGATTCTTGTAATGCAAAATAATTTGTTAACGAATTGTTCTGCGAACTTTCTTTTCAGGAGATTTTATTGCCTGTACTGGCTTGGTTTCAATGCTGCTTTCCGGTACTTGAAGTCCTTTGTCGTCCGGAATTATTTTTTTCTTTTTTATGGTATAAGTGATACCAAAGTGAGGTTGGAATCCTAGGTTGCCTTGATAAGAAAATGCAGCATCAAAGCTTACTCCTTGTTTTAATAAAACGCCGATACCAATGGTGCCGGTCACCGGATCTGTGGCCACACCTGCGCGAAAGCTGACTATGTCTTTCAAGGTATATTCGGCACCTGCTCTGAAAATTAACTTATTGACAAGATCTTTTTCTATTTGAGCAGAAATAAAAAATTTCTTGATTGCTTCGTAGGTGATACCGAGCCTGAAAAGTGTAGGCACTTTTTCGCCGGTAGCTCTGTCGATGTAAATTTTCAAAGGATTATAAACGTGAAAAGCGATGGATAATTCATCTATTGGTTTTGAAAACAAACCCATTTCAAAGGTCACGTAATTCTTAGAACCATAGCCGCTGATTTTGGTGTTGAGATAATCTAACTGAACACCTATAGACATCCATTTTGCCAGCTTAAGAGCGTAGGATAAGCCTACTTTCTTTTCGTTGTATAAGCTGTATCCAAAATAATTTACAGAAACGCCAATGGTTCCACCTTTTTTGACAGGCATGGCAAAAATTCCGGTTAGATTGCTTACACCTTGTCCGATAAAAACCGGCGCATAATAGAGTCCGAAAGATGGACGTTCTAAATAAGCACCTGCAGCCTGATTGTTATAGGATGAATAAACATTTACCATACAAATAGAACTCATACCCATACCAATCTGGCGTGCACCTGCAATTTTTAAATCACCGGCAGCATGCAAATTTGGTGTAGTATAAAGCACCACTATAGCAAGAATTAATCTATAGCAAATCTTTTTTATCTCTCTCTCTGTTTTATCAATGCTCAAATTAGAAATTCTTTTTATTTATTGCAATGAATCTCTAAAATACAATTATTATCCTAATTCGATGTTTGGCATTAAAGTTGCAGAATTGTTTTTAATACAATATTGTGGAAAACTTTGCGTATTAATAGAGGTATAAAATATCACTTTTGTTAAATCAAAATTTGACAGCATTTTACATATGAAAAAAATAGTTATCACTGGATTGTTTATTGGACTTTTTGTGGGAAAAATAGGTGCAGCATCTTTCTTACATAATGATTATTCCTATCTGCAAGAGGTTACTTTTGAACTGTATACAGATGATGTGCCTGCTTATAAGGTTCCTGAACAATTAAAATCCATAGAAGAAACCTTGATGTTTGAAGTGCTGCATGCAACCTGGAAAGATAAACATTGGGTAGCATATACATTAAATAAAAATTTATTAGGAAAATTTAAAGTTGGCCAGCCTGCATTACTAGATAATGGCAATACTAAAAAGATATTTTTTATTGCATCATTTCCCGGTTCTGTAGGTGGATTGGATTTATACACGTCAGAGTTTAACAATGGAGCTTGGAGCAAACCTAAAAACTTAGGAAAAACAATTAACACAGCAAATAATGAATCAAATCCAGGATTACTGAATGAACATACATTGACTTATTCATCTGGTGGAATCATTAAAAAATTAGACTTGAAAACGTTAAAAGTGGTGGATTTGGAAGAATCAACAACACCAGCAATTGCTGCTGCAGAGACACAGACAAAAATTCAAAACCAATCTGCCAACGTAAAAAAGGAAACAGAAGAAATAGCTGCCATTGGAGACAATTCTACTGCGATGCCTGCAGGAAACACAACACCGGTAGCAAATGATTATGGTGCGATTGGAGATAATTCTACTGCAGCACCTGTAAACACTGGTGAAGGTAAAGGAATGTTACAAAACCAAATCAGAAATTCGAATGAATCAATAGTGGTGGAAGATAAAGCGAAAAGTGAGATTGCAGTTCCAAAAGTACAGCAAAATAAAGCACCAGCAGTAAACGCTTCACCATCAGTATCATCTAATAAATCAACGGTGCAATCACTGGGCGTACAATCCAGAGATGCAATGCTGGCAAAATATAAAACGGCCATTCAGTTAGGTGCATTTTCTGCTCCAAAATGGGAATTAATGGAGCCTTTGTCAAAATATGGTAAGATTGTGACTTACAAAAATGAAAATGGAACGAATGTAGTTTGGATTGTTGGTTTTGCAAATCGCGCAGCAGCAGAAAGCATTTTGCCACAAGTAAAAGCAACACCTGGTTTTGAAAATGCTTATGTGACAGGAAAATAAATTGCTGCAAAAAAAAATTTGTTTCAAACATCATAAAAAAAAGGTTGACATTATTGTCAACCTTTTTTAGTGTAAGTGTATTTTTTTACTAAAATAGTCCGAATAATTCGGCATCAATTTTTTCTACTACTTTTCCAAAATCTGCATTCTTATCAGCATAATTTAAATCATCTACATTAATCACCAGCAAAGGTCCTTCTTTGTAATTATCAATCCAGTTATCATAGTATTGATTCAGTTGTTTTAAATAATCCAATCGGATATTATCTTCATAAGCACGTCCTCTTCGTTCTATTTGTCCAACTAGTGTTCCGAGTGATGCCTTCAGGTAAATCAACAAATCCGGCGAATTTACTTTCTTGCTGATGGTTCTGAAAAAACTGATGTAGTTTTCAAAATCACGTGTACTCATCAATCCCATTTCATGTAAGTTAGGCGCAAAAATATGAGCATCTTCATAAATAGTTCTGTCCTGAATTACAATCTGACTGCCTTCCTGAATTTCCACTAACTGACGTAAACGACTGTTTAAAAAATAAATTTGTAAATTGAAAGACCATCTCGGCATATCCTGATAGAAATCGTTCAAATATGGATTGTTTTCTACATCTTCATATCTTGCTTCCCAATTATAATGTTTAGCTAATTTCTCTGTGAGCGTTGTTTTTCCGGAACCGATGTTTCCGGCAACAGCGATGTGTTTTAATTGTTTTTTTTGTTTTGCCACGAGATATGGTTATTTGAATGTTAAAAAGAGTAACTAAACTATACATTTTTTTTCAAGGAAAATGATAGCAAGCGTATTTTTTTTTAAAAAGTGGATAAATAGTTTGCCAGACCAATTCTAGTCGTAAAGATTTTGTAGAATTTTATACTATTTCCAGATGCTTTTCAGACCCATAATTTCCTGTACGCCATCCAGAGTGCTTCGCGAACTAATACGTGCTTTCTCAGCGCCATCTTTGGCTATTTTATTGATGTAGGCAGGATTGTTTTCGAGTTCAAGAATTTTTTCCTTCAGTGGCTTGGTAAATGCAATAATATCTTCGGCAAGTTGCTTTTTCATATAACCGTATTGGATGGTACAGTTGTTATACAGTTCTTCGTAATGTTCAAGGGTTTCAGGTGCAGACACCAGTTTCATTAAAGAAAACAGGTTTTGAACCGCTTCTGTCTTTTCCTGATTCGGAATTGTTGGTGTATCACCTGATACAGCTTTTTTTAGTTTATTGGTAATCGTCTTTTCGTCATCACAAAGAAAAATGGCATTTCCTTCACCTTCGCTTTTTCCCATTTTTCCGCTGCCATCCAGTCCAGGTACTTTTACCAGTTTTCCGGTCATATCAAATGCTTGAGGCTCTGGAAAGAAATCGACACCAAACTGATGATTAAACCGAACTGCAAAGTTTCGGGTCATTTCTAAATGTTGTTCCTGATCTTTTCCAACAGGAACTTTGTGCGCTCGGTGAATTAAAATATCCGATGCCATCAATACAGGATAGGTAAGCAAACCGGCATTGATATTCTCATGGTGTTTCTTGATTTTTTCTTTGAAGGAAGTACATTTCTCCAACTCACCTTTATAGGCAAGCATGTTTAACAGTGCATATAATTCTGAAATTTCAGGAATGTCACTTTGAACATAAATGGTGCTTTTTTCCGGGTCTAAACCGCAGGCAATATACTCTACTAAAGTCGCTCGAACTGATTTTTTTAATAATTCAGGGTCAGGATGCGTTGTCAGTGCATGAAGATTAGCTATAAAAAAATAGGCTTCATAATCTTCCTGCATTTGTATAAAATTCTTTATAGCACCAAAGTAGTTACCTAAATGTAAATTTCCGGTGCTTCTAACACCACTTAAAACACGTTCTTTCATAGCGCAAAAGTAGTTTGTTTACTTGTTAATTGGAAATAATTGTTAATAAGTTAAAATTATGGTAAAAATACTTTGAGTTTATGATAAAAATGTTTAATATTAATTTGCATTTTACATGCTAGCAACCATGAAACCATATCAATATATATGAAAAAATATTTACATTCATTTCTTCTCGTTTTTTTGAATGTGTTCTTTTGTTTGTTAACTGTTGCACAAACGAATCGTATTGCTCCAGAAATTAAGAGCCAGAAAATAGAAATAACTCCATCATCTGTAGTTAACAACAACCAAAATATTCCGGAGAAAAAAGCTTCAGAAGTTTTAAAACCTACATTTAGTAAAACAGATTCAATTAAACCGAATGTAACGGTTATTTCATCTGTCAATATGAGAAGTAAATTTGAAACGACAAAAGATAAAAATGAAGATGAAACACAAATCATAAAAAATAAAGAAGAAATCGAGGCAACAGTTCAAAGGCAAACGGCGCCTTCCATCGATACGCCGTTGTATCCGGACTTTAAGGTAGAAGCTATAAAGGAAACACCATATGAGAATGAGTTTATTTCTAAAGAAAAACAGTCCGAAAAGTTGGTTAAACTTGAACGAGTTGCTTCTGATGTTCAAATAGAAAATGTTGTTTCTGATGCGCCAGCTAAAATTACCATTTCACCTTCAAAAAGAAAATATTTAGAAGTTGTTTTGAAAGATCTCGAAAAGGAATTACAACAAAACCCGAATACTGATAGTATAGATATGCAAGTAAAGAAAAAGGAATTTGAAGATTTGAAAAAACTATTACAGCAATGAATAGATAATACCAGTGGACTATGAAAAAACTTTTACAATACTTTATTTTATTGCTGCCACTTTTTTCGGTTTTAACAGCCAAAGCACAGTTAGGTAACAATTGCGCCAATGCAGTGAATGTCTGTAATAACCAATTAGCAGAGCAGTTAGATGATGGTCCAGGCACACAGGAATGCCCTACAGGTGGTTGTGGTTGTATGCTGGCTGGTGAAAAAAACACCAGATGGTTTAGGATTGTTATTCAAACAGGAGGAACGCTGGAATTTACGATTACACCTTACAATGGAAGTGCCGATTATGATTTTTCAGTTTGGAATCAGGGTGTTGGTGGCTCATGTCCAACAGGTGCAAGCTTAGGTTCTCCAACCAGATGTAATTATGCCGCACCTCAGTCACCAACAGGCATTAGAGGTACCGGAAACGGAAATTCAAACGGAGCAAGCGGCAATCTATTTTCAAACAATATGACCGTAACAGCTGGTCAGGTTATTTATATTTTGGTGGATAACTGGGATGGCACCAATGTCGGTTTTCGATTAGATTTTTTTGGCGGCGCACCAGGTTCTGGTACCGGAACTACTGCTGTGTTCAGTTGCTCCAGTGTAAATACTTGTACCACTTGCACCGATCCTGATTGTAATACTTACCGCTTTGATGCGCCATCAGATTATTCTTTCGCAGAAACTGCAGCAAATGGAGCTTGTCATTCAAACTTTGCAGTAAATACAAAAGTAGCAACTACTTGCGGAACCTTTACTGTACCTGCACCATTTAATACTGTAGAATTTCCTTTAGACAGAGGAATAGAAATTACTTCTAATGCAGGAAATAACGCAAGTTGTTTGAATACGGCAACGTCAAACATATCTTATCAGGTTTGGGGTATTTGCGGCACACCTTTAACACCATTACCAGGTACAGGTATTTACACAGGATTAGATAATGTAACAACGTATAAAGTTTGTAAAACCGTAGATGTTTCCTCTGCAAGTGCAGATTGTTATTTAACCAGAATTTGTCTTCCTTTTTGGACTATGATACAAAATGATGAACCTTGCGGAGCATTGCCACTAACAGTAAATGCTGCAGCATCGGCTGGTTCCAATGCAGGCGCAAGTGCTGGATTTAATGCAGGTTGTACAGGTTATCAGGATGTTTGGTACAGCTTTACTGCACCAGCTTCCGGAAGGGTGCAGGTAAATGTAATTCCTAATGCAGGTTCTGATGTAAAAGTGAGTTTAATAGGCCCGCAAGCCGGATTAACCGGTGGTGTAAACGATTGTAACAGACCATGTGATCAAATGACAAATATAGCTGAAGGTTGTAATGATTTTGCAGGCTCAGGTGGCGCAGAACGTTTGTTTGCATTTGTAATTCCGGGTCAAAGATATTTTGTATGGATTAGTGGTACAGCAGCACGACCAACTGCAAATTTTACCGTACAGGTAACAGAAACTATTACAGCTGCCGCGCAGCCTACACCAGGTCCGTCTCTAGTGGGAGCTCCAGATGTAATACCATCAAACGATGATTGTTCAAATGCAACAGACTTAAATCCGATGTGCAATCCAAGAACTGGAACAACAATAGGTGCTACAGCTATTTGTACAGATCCGGATCCACAGTATGTTGCAGCGCTAACGTTGGAAAATGATGTCTGGTACAGATGGACTGCTCCGGCAAATAATGGGAATGCACAGGTTACACTAGAGGTTACGGGTGTCAGTTGTACAGATGGTGCCGGTGTTGGCTCAACAGGTATACAATTTGGAATTTTTCGCGGTTCATGTGCTTCTCTGATTCCTGTACAAAGTGGAACAACTACAGTTACATTTACTCCTATTGCAGGTGCAACATACTATTTTGTAATAGATGGAAATGCAGGCGCACAGTGCAATTTTTCTATTAATATCAGACGTCCAACAATTACATCGCAAAGTTGTGGTGGTGGAAATTTATGTGCAGGAAGCGCTTTGAATGCATCCTTCAATTATACTTATTCAGGCTCAAATCCAGGCTATCGCTGGGCGTATTGTAAATCTCCAACCTGGGGTTCACCATGTACGATAGACTTAGAGAATCCGGCAACTTATTCAGTATATAATCCATCGTTAGGCTTGCCAAATCCGGGTTGTACACCAGCAACTTATACTTTTGTTGGATATATTTTAGCAGACAATGGAGCAACTACAATCGCACCCGGTTATCCGCGACCACAACCTATTTCAGCCAATTGTGTTCGCCAGACAAATCCATGTACATTTAATATTTATCCGGATATACGTAATACAGTAACGGTTACATCTACAAACTGCAGTCAAATTGTAACGTCAAATACAGCGTGTTCACCGGCAGCACCAATTACAATTACAGGAAATACAAACCAAACGGCAGCAGCAGGTACTAACGGAACATTTACACCTGTTGATATAACTTGGAGTGCACCATACGGCGCATCAGCTCCGGCACAATGTAGCACATACAGAATCCAAAACACATACGCTTGTCCGGGACCTTCAGGTGCAAATACCTGCACAGCAGCACCAATGTTGACACTAGGCACACCTGTAACTTCAAATAATGTGGTGGCTGCTTCTTCATCTGAATATATCTATGAATGTACAGCAGACAATAATCAAGGTAGTGGTGTCTGGTTTACTTTTGTTGCACCTAACTCTGGAAATGTAAATATAAATTTAACCAATGTTGGATCTGGTAATAACTTAGATGCCGTTGTTTATTTATTTGATAGCAGACTGACGGGCGTTGCAGATTGTTTACCTGATTATGATATGCAATCTGATGTTTGTGCATCTTGTACTAATTTGGATGCAGCTTGTGAACTAGAAGACCAATTAATATATTGTTCTGATTTAGGAGGTACAAATGTAAATGAATCTATTCAGGCAAGAGTACTAAATCCAGGAGAAACTTATTATATAATGGTAGATGGTTATTATGGTGGTGGTTACTCAACAGGTAATTTTACAATTACTGTAGTAGATGTTGGTGGCGGGCCAACACGTCCGGTAAATGATAATTGTTTAGGAGCAATCGATTTGACTACTACCTGCAGTACTATACCAGGAACAAATATAGATGCAACTTCATTATGTAGTAATGATTTAGCTATACCTAGTGCAACCACTGAAAATTCTGTATGGTATACTTATACAGCAACTGTATCCGGGCCAACCACTATTCAATATAAGTACGCAACAGGTACACATTGCGCAGGTATTGGAGCACAGCCTGGTGTTCAATTTGCTTTGTATACAAGTAGCAATAATTCATGCACCGGCACGTTTACAAATATACCGGCAGGTACGGTTTCAACTGGCACAACAAATGGTTCAGTTACTGTCAACCTGGTTGCAGGACAGAAATATTATATATTAATAGATGGGTATGGTGGAAATGAATGTAATTACGAATTTCAAATTTATAATGGAACAACTTGTTGCACAGCCGATTTGGGTGCAACTGAAGGTACAGACAGAGTACTATGCTTTGGAGAGGATGTCACCTATGGTGTTACAGCTAACCCAATTAATTTTGGTACAGAAGCACAAAGTAATCCTGTTATAGGATGGCAGTTTTCAACAACACAACCAACGGTAATTAATCCGTTTAATCCTGCAAATACAGGAAAACCGTTTTATGTTGGTCAGATTGACATCACTACGCCTGGAACAACTGTAAATGATGTATATAGAGATATGCAAGGCAATTATCCTAGCACAGCAGCCGTCTTTGATGGCGCTCAGGCACAATATCCTGTCACTATCAGCGGATTTCCTGCTGGTGCTACTTTCAATACAGCAACTGATACCATTACGCTCTGTGTTAATTTAGCAATGAATTATTATGCTGATTTAGATTTAGATTTGATAGCACCTGACGGAACTTCATACAGATTAATTCATGATCAGTGCGGTGGCGATTTTGGATATTTGAACGTTTGTTTTTCGAATGTCGGAACATCAGGAAATATTACAGGCGCAGCATGTCCGGCAGGAAATGAAATCGCCGGCTACTACTTGCCTATGGATGCATGGGCTGGTTTAAATGGTGAAGGTATAAATGGCACCTGGAGATTAAGAGTTGAAGATGATGCCTATTTCTTTCTTACACCAGACCCATTGTATTTTTACGGATTTAATTTAGAAATTAAAAAACCTTATACCACAACAGGACCACCCGTTGTTGGTCCCAATCATGGTGATTTAAATATTATAAATAATGATCCATTCAAATACGGACCTCAAACATTCTGGTTGACACCTGTAACTTTCGTTAATTATAATGCAGGTACTAATACTCTAACTTTAGACTCTTGTTACAGTTATGGTACACCGGTAAAAGTGACTCTATTAGAAAGAGTCACCACTCCAAATATTACACCAACCTGTAATGCACCAGGAGATGGAAGCAATGGCATAAGTTTGACCGTTACTTCACCAACCGGTGGCTGGCCAGGATTAGCACCAACACCTTCACCAGCACAATATTTTACAGTTTCCGGTACTGGTGCAGCTGCTAGTGTTTCGTTTCCTTCACCACCTGTTGGTGAAAGTGAAATATCTAATGCTTTTACTGTAACAGACGGACAAGCATGGAATGTTTTATTTACAGATGGTAATGGTTGCAGCAGTAGTATTGGTGGTACATTTGACAGGCCTAATCTTGGACAATTAATAATGGATACAACAGTTTGCGATGGTGATAATATTCCATATAGTGTAACTTTACCACCACCGCTCTATTCACAATACAGAATTACAATAGATTTTGACAGTTATCCGCAGGACATAAGTTGGGTTTTGTATGATGGTACTAATAATGTAGTAGCTTCAGGTGGAGGTTATGCTGCATCTTTAGGTGCAACCACCTATACTACATCTTTTATAGATCCAAATGATGGACCTTTCAGAATTGAGTTTTATGACGGCTTTGGAGACGGGTTAGGTTCCGGTGGTGGAAGTACTTCTGGTGGCGGAAGCAGTGCAACGAATTCTATTTTAGTGGAAGAATTATTATCTACAGGTGGTTCTACTATTTTATACAATCAAACATATGCATTCTGTTCACCAATTTATTGTACAGGTCCAACAGCATCTTTATTTGATAATTTAAATATTAATTTAGGTACTCCAAACGGAACGTATTCTACTGGTGTAACCACCAACCTGCATGCAGGTATTTCATGTGGTGGTGGTGCAATTGCCGGAGGTGTGATTTCCAGTTCTAATAGTACAGGTGTGATAAATACCAATGCTGCAGGTGTTAATGGTGGTTCGAGCTATTCCTTAAATTATGCTTATACAGACAGATATGGTTGTGCAACCAGTATGTGCAGACCAATTAATGTTTTTCCAAGAGTTTCAATAAATCCAACAGTGAACTGTGTCGGAAGTCAGCCAGTCGTAAGTGTAAATGCAACATGCACAGGTTGTAATGCAACCTATGTAGCTGAGTATTCTTATAACGGCGGTGCAACATGGACAACGGCAACATCTGCTAATTTTCAGGATATATATACCTTTGCACATGTCCGAAATGTAATTACCGGTGAAATTGCGTGTGAGGTAAGCAGTGTAAAATTAGGAGATTGTCCAACTATTCTTCCAATCGAATTGATATACATTAATGCCAATCCAATAGATAATCAGTATATCAAAGTTAGTTGGGCAACGGCTTCAGAATTAAATACTAAAAAATTTGAGTTGCTACGAAGCACAGATGCAATCAATTATACAAAAATAGGAGAGCTGCCAGCTGCCGGAAATTCTAATACACCAAAATATTATTCTTACAATGATCACGATGTAGAAGCAGGTATCGTATATTATTATGTAGTGAGAGAAGTGGATTTGGATAACACCGCTCATTTAACAAATATTGTACATTCCAAGTTGGAACCTACTGTTCAATCATTTGAACTGGTAAGTATCTATCCTAATCCAATGGCAGATAATACCATCATTACGCTGTACACAAAAGACGAGGTAGAAGCAAGCTTAATAGTTTATAACGAATTAGGTGAGTTGATGAAAAAAGACCAGAAATCATTGAAAGAAGGATTAAATACCTGGAATATTACTACAGAAAAATGGGCTAAAGGTGTTTACTATTTCATCATTAACAATGGTGAAAAACCGATTACCAAACAGGTGATTAAATTATATTAAGCAACATATTTTTTTCATAAAATGGCACAGGCTCTCAAATAAACATACAGTCTGTGCCATTTTGTTTTTATCTTCGTAATAATTTTTAAATACTTACAACTAATACAATATGATAGTAAACGATCAATTGATAGATAAACTGGCAACTTTATCAAAACTGGAATTTGATGCGGTAAGTAAGCAGGAAATAAAATCTGATTTAAACAAGATTTTGAATTTTATGGAAAAATTAAACGAATTAAATACAGAAGGAATTGAACCGCTGATGTATATAAATGAAGATGTAAATGTTTTCAGAGAAGATACTATAAATTACCCAATTTCAAAGGAAGAAGCATTGATGAATGCACCGTTGAAAGATACTAATTACATAAAAGTTCCAAAATTTGTAACAGGAACGAAATACTGATAATAGTTATTGGATGAATGTTATTAGTAAATCGGAAATTTATAATCTTTCTTCTAAAAAGCGAATAACAAATAACTAGTAACACATAAGCAAAGCAGCATGTCAAACACAGTAATAAGCCTGAAAGGAATTAAGCGTGAATTTAACCTCGGCGATGAAACTATCTATGCCTTGCGGGAAATTAATCTTGATATTTCTAAAAATGAATACGTAGCATTAATGGGTCCATCCGGTTCCGGAAAATCAACCTTAATGAATATTTTAGGCTGCTTAGATACACCAAGCGCTGGACAATATTTCTTAGATGGTAAAGATGTCAGTAAGTCAACAGACAATGAATTGGCAGCAGTTCGTAACAAACAAATAGGTTTCATTTTTCAGACATTCAATCTTATTCCGCGTTTAACCACAATAGAAAATGTAGCACTTCCTTTGATTTATGCAGGCTGGAGCAAAAAGGAGCGCGATGAACGCGCTATTGAAGTGTTGCAACAAGTTGGATTAGGCGATAGAATGAAACATAAACCAAATGAATTATCCGGTGGACAACGGCAGCGCGTAGCAGTGGCAAGAGCATTGGTTAATAATCCGTCGCTGATTTTAGCCGATGAACCAACAGGAAACCTGGACACAAAAACATCCTATGAAATCATGAAACTTTTTGAAGATATTCATGCAAATGGAAATACACTGGTAGTCGTTACACACGAAGAAGATATCGCATCTTATACACATCGTATTGTACGTATGCGCGATGGATTAGTGGAGAATGATAAACTGAATGAAAATATCAGAAAAGCAACGAATGAGCTGCTGTCAAATCTCACGCATTAAAATTAGATTGCTGATTGAAGAAAGGAATAGCTTGCACAAAAAATCTGCGTAGTCATTTAATCAGTTTAATCAGCGTTTAAAAATGAAACAACAACGCTAAATTCTTTGAAAAAAGTTTTATTGAAATAGATAATAAAATGACGCCAAATACTTTTCTAAGAATATTGATACCGGTATCACCAATTAAGTTTTCAATTTTAGGAATAAATCGGATCACAAAATAAATAATCGCCAGGTTTATCAATATCGCAATTAGTATAACGTTTACATGATATTCCGAACGAAGAGACAAAAGAGTAGTGAGAGTTCCGGCTCCTGCAATCATAGGAAAAGCAATTGGTACTATTGAAGAACTTTTTACAGTTGAGTTTCCTGATTTAAAAATATCTCTGTTTAAGGTCATTTCCAAACCAACTAAAAAAATTACAATGGCACCAGCCAGTGAAAAGGAAGCTACATCAATACCAATCAAGTTTAAAATCTGATTGCCTAGAAATAAGAACAAAATCATAATAAATCCGGAAACCAACGTAGCATACTTCGCATCAACATGACCAACTTTGGATTTTATATCCAATATCACTGGTACAGAACCCAACACATCAATAATGGCAAACAACACCAATGTCACCGTCATTATTTCTCTAAAGTCTAAATGCATACAATAATTTTACCGGCAAAGTTCCTTGTTTTAAACCACACTGTCAATTTTAAAATATTATGTCAGTATAAAATCAAAGAAACATTAAAGCAACCAAATAATAAAAGGACATGTCTATGAAGATGTAAACAACTGTATTTAGCGATTCAATAGACGGATTCTTGTAAAAATGAGTAATAATCTGATAAAATTATAGGTTTTGACAGTAGAAAACTGAACATATTACCAGTTTATCAACATTCTGAATCACAAAAAGCAAGTATTTTTTGATAAATTACTAAAAAAGTTGTGTAAATTTGCAATTTAATATTAATTAACATTATTTTTGTCCAATAAATTAAAACCAAAGTCTTTATGAAAAAAGGTATCGTATTATTTTCTGCATTACTCATCTTATTCAGTTCAGTATCATTAGGTGCTAAAAAACCACCTAAGAACAATAAGAGTGCAGTAGGAAACAGCAGATTTAGCCTAGGCATCGGAATGGAAGTAGCAGATTATTATTCTCCTGCTTTGAAAAAGTTGTCAACATTTAAAAATCCGGTTTCATTCGGACCGCGTATAACTGCTTGGTACAACCCAAACTCTTCAGTAGCAATTGGATTGGATTTAGGAAGCCATGCATTTGCTTCTAAAACAGATGCTATATTGCCTGCAATCAAAACATACAACCTTTTATATTCAGGTTTAATTGCATATAAATTCAATAACGGTTACATCTTGAAAGAAGATGCTGCAGTTTCTCCTTATTTGTTTGCAAAATTACAAGGATCTTGGGCTACAACACCGGTTCTTAAAGAATCAGTGAATGGTTTTGGTATTCCAATTGGAGCTGGTATTAATTTCAAAATAGCTAATAATGTAGCATTAAATGTAAATGGTGGTTATAGCTTCGCTATTAAAAATGCAGATGATCATATTTTCTTTGGTGCAGGTATCATGCTTGACTTAGGAAAAGGTAAAGAAGTTGTTCAAGATACTGTTCCGGTGGTTGTTGAAAAACCGGTTGATACAGATGGTGATGGAATCTATGATTTAGATGACGCTTGTCCTACTGTTGCAGGTTTAGCTCAATTCAATGGTTGCCCTGATACAGATGGTGATGGTATCGAAGATAGCAAAGACGAGTGTCCTACAGTTGCTGGTTTAGCTGAATTCAACGGCTGCCCGGATAGAGATGGTGACGGAATCGTTGATGCAAAAGATGCTTGTCCGGATGTGAAAGGTATTGCTAAATTTGGCGGTTGCCCGGATCCGGATAGAGATGGTGACGGAATCGTTAATGAAAAAGATAATTGTCCAGACGTTGCTGGTGCATTCAGCGCAGCTGGTTGCCCGGATAGAGATGGTGACGGTGTAGCTGATGATGCTGACAAGTGTCCTGATGTTGCAGGTCCTGCATCAAACAAAGGTTGCCCTGAAGTAAAAGAAGAAGTGAAAAAACGTTTAGCATTTGCTGCACGTGCTATTCAGTTCGAAACAGGTAAAGCGACAATCAAACCAGTATCTTACAAAATATTGGATGAAGTTGCTTCTATCTTGAAAGAATATCCTTACTATGATGTAAATGTAGATGGTCATACTGACAATGTTGGTAAACCAGAAGCTAACTTGAAACTTTCTCAAGACAGAGCTGCATCTGCTGTTACTTACTTAGTTTCTAAAGGTATTCCGGCTAGCAGATTAGTATCTAACGGTTACGGTGATACTAAACCAGCTGCTGATAACAAAACTGCTGCTGGCAGAGCACAAAACAGAAGAGTTGAGTTTAACTTGTTATTCAAGTAAAATAAATATATCTTAAATTGTAAAAAGGTCTCGATTTATCGAGACCTTTTTTTATATTTGAATTTTATTAGAATGTGTTAAGCGATTAGTAAAGCAAATACGCTCTTTTAGCTAATCGCAAGATAGATTTGCGGTGATAGTTATTTTTTTATAAAAACAAGGTGTCTATCTTTATAAATATATAAATATATAAATATATAAATAAACAAATGAGTAATTCAATTAATAAAGGGTTTTCACGCTATGAACGAAATGGCATTATTTTATTATGTA
>DAOORG010000027.1:0-16847 GCA_035389165.1 Chitinophagales bacterium | reverse complement strand
ATGGAAAAAGTACTGTCCTTATAATCGAGTATGATTTTTTCGTAATATTCTTTTGCTTTTTCATCGTCTTTCAAATAAATCTGATAGAGGTCGCCGAGATAAAAAAGTGCATTGTCTGCTAAGATATCCGTTCCGTATTCATCTACAATTTTTTGCAGATAGCTTGCCGCTTTATCGTACTGTTGCTTGTCTTTTTCAATTTTATATTTTAAATACAAAATATCATCCTGCAAAGCTGTAGACGGATAATTTTTTAAAATGTCATTCAGTGTGTCTTCTGCGTCTGCCAGTTTATTTTGATAGCGCAATAAGTCGGCTTTTGAAAATTTGAGCAATGCAAAATCAGTATCATCTGTATTCAGGTTGTCCAGAATAAATACAGACAAATCTATTGCATCATTTGAAATCAATTCGGTAGTGGAAGCTTTTATGATTTTCAGTTGCGTTTGTGCCCATTCAAAATCGCCTTTATAATAGGCTAGTTTCGCATTTCTGAATTTTGCTTCTTCGCCTAATGGATTTCCTTTTTCTGCTTTTTCTACCTGTGTGTACAACAATAAACTTTCCCAGGGCTGTTCATCAATCAGATAAAAATCACCGAGGTATAATTTTGCTTTTGCCAGTAAATCCTTTGCCACTCTGTTATTTTCTGTAATAGGTGTAAGCATCGTAATAGCGGTATCGATTTCATGTAAATAAAGCGCTTCCAGTTGTGCCAGTTCGAGTGTCGCATTGATTGCAGTATATTCGCTGTTATAGCTCTTGATAAAATCCTGATAACTTTGTTTTAAAGAAAGCAATTGAGTTTTGGTGTAGTTAGGTGAATTGACAATCTTATCTCTTTTAACATTAATGATTTCCAGGTTGGCATTTACAAACCACGGAAAACGCGCACCTTTGTCAATTACATATTGATATCCTTTTATGGCAGCATCAAAATCTTTTTGAATGGCAGCCGTTTTCGCAATGCGCAATACATTTTCGCCATCTTCGCCACGCAATAAATCAAGCGATTTTGCCTGCAATATAGCGCCGTCAAAATCGTTGCGTTGCATATATAACCAGACCAATAAATCCTGATAGACAAAATCATTTTTGGCGGATTGCGTACGTTTTAATAATTCTTTTTCCAACGCATCTTTGGACTTTTCATCTGTCATAGCTTTTTGCAATCCATTTTCAATCAGTGTCAGATTGTTTGCCTGATAAGGTGCTTCATTCAGGTAAGCATTGATCATTCCTGTCAAATCATTTTTCAGAAAAAATAAATGTGCAATTTCCAGGTTGTAAGCATTTTTATCTTTCAGTAGTTCTTTGCCTTTTTCATACGTTCTTTGTGCAAAATCCAATTGCTTCAGCTGAATAAATTTCATCGCAATCTGACCAATCAGGTACCTGTCTTGCTTAAGTTCTTTGATGGTTTTGTTGAATTGCTTTTCTGCATCTGCATCTTTATTCTGTTTCAGGTACAAGTCACCTAAATCCAGTAAATAAACCGGATTGTTTCCTGAATTTTTATAAAGTGTTTTAATTACTTTTTCTGCCTTTTCAAAATCTTTCAATTGCACCAGAATGTCGAGATAATCATCGTAATATTCTGCAGGATTTTGTTTAAACAAACCTTCGTAATATTCTGCAGCTTTAGCAAATTCACCGTTTTGCAAAAATTGACGCGCTAAAAATTCATCGTAATTTCCATCTTGTGCAGTGGCAAAAAGTCCTGTAAAAAGGAATACTATGAATATTAATTTTTTCACGTACTAAACATATCAAAAATAGTGCTAAAAAGGAAGTTAAATAGTCTTATGTTTTTGGAGAAGCAAAAATATTCCAATAAACACACCAAAAACATTGGCTGCAATATCCCAAACATCAAAACTTCTGTGTTGTATCCAAGTGCTTCCTTGCACCAACTCGATAAAAATTCCTTGTGCGATACAAAGTGCAGTTGCTGTCAAAATAGCAGCAGAAGTTTTAATGGTAAAAATTCTAAGTATAAGAAAAAACAATACGAAATATAAAACGGCGTGTACAATTTTATCAAAATAGATTTTATCCAGCCAGTCTTCTTTTGGTAATGCACTTCCTGGAAGGAAACAGAGAAAAAAAATAAGTGCCGACCAAAAAATGGCCGGCACATAATTATAAAGTATTTTTTTATTCATGAGATTGCTTCGCTTTGCTCGCAATGACGTGACCGGATTATCCAATCAATGCCTGATAAGCTGCTGCATCTAATAAAGTGGCAATCTCATCAGGATTACTGATTTTTATTTTCACCATCCAGCCTTCACCATATGGATCATTGTTTACCAATTCCGGTTTGTCTTTCAGTGCTTCGTTAAATTCTAAAATTTCTGCAGACACAGGCAAGAATAAATCAGACACAGTTTTTACCGCTTCTACGGTACCGAAAATTGCATCTTTTGCAATAGTTTCTCCAACTGTATCAATATCTACATAAATGATATCACCTAATTCACCTTGTGCAAATGCGGTAATACCTACCGTTGCCGTGTCACCTTCTACGCGTAACCATTCGTGTTCTTTAGAGTACTTTAATTCTGCCGGAATATTCATGTTGTTTATTTTTTACGAAAATAAGATTTTTGTCGTAAATGTTATAAGGAACTGTGCTAAATGTTCAAAAGATTCTTCAATTCGTTCAGAATGACAGATACGGTATTAAGGAGTCAGTGAGAATCTGAATGTCAATCCACCTCTGTGTGTTCTGGTTGGATAGGATGCAAGGGTAGCCGGTGTTGTTCTTCTGAAATCGTAGAACAAGCGAACGTTTAGTTTGTTGTTGATGATATAATCAATGGTGGCAGCGAGTGAGATGGTTTTTTGACCACGTGTCGGTTCTGCAATATTCTGGTCTAAACGGTAATTTACTGTTTTGTCATCTCGATATGAAAAATCAGCACGTAAATTTATATCGTTGTTTAAGGTGATTCGTTTTCCTTTAATTTTAAATGGAATTTTGAATTTCGCCAGTTTATAACCGATTGCTGCCACATATTCTGTGGTGCGTGTTTCCGTTAAACGATAATCGAGTAAACTCAAGCCAAGTGTTCTTGCTTTTTTAAACTCGAAGTTTGTTATAAGGCTGTTTTTCCAGGTAATGTCAACACCTAACAACGGTGATAATTGTTCTGTAATCGTAACCTGAGGAATAGAATATAAAGAGTAGAAATTTCCTGAAAGTGAATCAATACGCTGAGGAACATAATAGAGTTCTTCGTTGAAATATCCTGGTGTGTTCAGGTAGTTTAAGTTCGTAATATAGGTGCCAATACTAAATGTGGAATTGTATCCATGATTAATATTGAAAGAGGTAAATAATTTTTTGCCCCATTTGGTTTTAGAAAATCCGTTATAGGTTAAGCGCCAGTTGGGTAATGGCAATGTTTTTAATGGATTTAAACGCACATTGTCAGGATTTTTTCCTGTATACGCAGCAATCAATGCAGGCACGAGTACATCCTGAGAGAACGGACCGTAGCCTTCTTTAAAGTTTGGAAGTCTGATGCTGTCATTGATGTAAATGGTATCTGAATTCGGATTTAGTCCGCCAAATTTTTGTGAATAGATTTCGCGTAATTCCTGGAATTTAAAAAACGCATTACTGAAATTATTTTCGTCTACTTTGCTGAATATCGTTTTCAACATTAAGAAAGACATAGACATATTTCCATTTACTTGTGGTGTCAGGTGCTGGAAAGGACCATTTGCAGTAGTTGTTTTAAAGAATTCTGAATAGTTTTCACCTCTGGTTTTTTGCAATGAAATATCTACACGCAAATCGCGGTATGGTTCTAATGTTACTTTCAAGTTGAAGCTTTGCTGTCTGGTTTGTATGAACTGATAATTTAAGGTAGTGTCGTTGGAAATCCAGCCTTTGGAAGCTGCTTTATTCAGCCAGTTTGTATCTTTTTGAGCACCAAACAGAAAGGCTGCTCCAGGTGCTTGTTGTTTAAAATCCTGTCCGAATAAAAGTGGCGAAGGCAAGAATCCTGGAAGTACGGTTGTCTTTTTTACATCATAACTTAAGGAAGCACGTTGCAGCATCATCAGTGGTCGCATCACAGCATCTAAAACCGGATTCGCAGGCTCCAGCAGTTGTCGTTTTGCCAGTTTTAATTGTCTCAAATCATTTTTTAATTGTTTCTTTTCGTCCACTAATTTCTTAATATCTTCTTTTGTTTTTGACGTATCTTTTTCAGCCACTTCTATGTCTTCAATTTTCTTTTCTATATCTTCTTTTTTCTTAATGATTTTTGTTTTGGCTTCATCATCCAGTTCTTTGTATTTCGAGAAAGCATCCGCATATTCCTGCTTGGTTTTTTTAACTTCCGGAAGTGTATAAGGCTTCAAATATTTAGATTTCTGGTAAAGATTTTTAAAATTAATATCAGCAGTTACCTGATAATCCTGTCCATTACGTATCGTGTTACCAAGACTTTCCAGCGCAAGCGAGGTTGCCTGAAAAGAATAAGTAGCACCGTAACGTGCTCTCACGTTAATCCAGTCTAAAGAAGGAAATAACTGAAATGGCAAGTTATACGAAGCATTAAAAATATGGTCGTATCCAACATTTCTTCCGAATTTCCAGAAGTTGCGACGCACCGTATCTTTTTTCTCTTTAGTGTCCAGCGCACCGGCAGGTTCATCTATTCTGGCTTTGTTATTGGCTGTAAAATCTATGTTGATGGATTTTGTGATACTATATTTCAAGCTCCAGAATCTGTCCCAGGTAAAATATTTGTCGAATGTTGGTTTTATTTCTAAGTCATCGCCACTGATGTTGCGAATTTTTTGCGAGCCATATTGTCTGTTAATATCCGTTCTGAAAGCAACAGAATTTGGTTTTAAATTTAAATTGAATTCTTTAACCGGTTTTAAATGGATATTGTTGTTTTTTAATTTCTTAAAAGGTTGCCAGATTAATGGTTTTGGCGAAAAATTCCAACCGATTGAGCCACGATGTTTGGTGATAACTTCTTTTTCTATGATAGGATTTCTTCTGTCGGTTTGTATAAAAGCATAAGTGAAATTGAAATTTTCTACGTCATATACACGAGGTTGTTTTTCAGGATTTGTTCTTACTTTTTGCAGATTGGTTACGTTGATACTTTTGATGGTGGTAACATCCTGTGCAACATATTTTACAGAATCAATCAATTCTTTTTTACGAGATTTTGAAAGATTGGCATCTGCATCAATAACACTGAATTTATCTTTCAATTCCACATCCAATTCATACGGGTCAAATTGTGGAGTGCTGATGGATTGAGAGAATTGCGTATATACAGGAATTTTTAAACCGGCTTTTTCCGGCAATAAATTTCCAAGTTGCAAGTTGGCAGCAATATCATACTGGTAATAGTTATCGCGATAACGCTGATTGAGTCGTTGTTCCAAATCACCAAATCCGATAGTGTGTATATTTCCTGCCATGATTAAGTTACCCAAATTGCCTAATTGCATGTCCACTCTACCAAGAGCTGCCCAGCCGCCTTGTTCGTCAAAGCCAGCCATACGTAATTCGTTCACCCAAACTTCAGCGCATTTAGATAGTCCGTCATCTGTATCTTCATTTTCACCAATAATTCGCTTCGGATTTTTTACACCTATCATAAATACAGATGCCACACCTAAATCCGGATTTCCTTTTATGCTGATTTTTACACCATTTCCTAATGTTGTTTCAAAGGGTAAAATCTGAGAAACACTGCTTTGATTTCGTAATTGTTTAACTTTTGTAAGACTATCCAGCAAGATATTCATCTGGTTGGAATCCGGCCAAATTAAACGTTTGTCCGCATCGCTTTCTGTATTATAACTTCCGGGTGCTGTAACTTTTAACGGAATCTCATACTCGTAATAGTTGTCTGTAAAATCAGATCCGATTCTCATAAATGCATGGATATCGTTGTCTTTAATAGGGAATAAGCCACCACGTGATCCCGGGAAATTTTCTGCATGCGTAAATAACTTGATACGTTTATAATTTCGTAAATCAAGATTAGTTACTTTAAATACTGCACGTGCATCACCGTCCTGTAGTTCACACACCTGCAAGCTCATAGCCTGTTCATTCTGTAATGCGTTATTATAACCACTTATGTTTTGTTCGCGAATAATTCCGGGTGGAATCGTATATGGAATTGGCGAGCGCGTAGAGTTTTCTTCCACGCTTACAGAGGTAACATTAAAATCAGTAACGGAATTTTCGTCACCGGGTAGTTGCTCTCCGGGACTTGATAATGATAAATCGTATTTTCTCCATTGATTTCTAACCAATCCAAATTGAGCAAAACGCATAGTAACAGAATCAGTGAAATCTGCTAAAACCATACGTACAAAACGAATAGAACGGAAGTCGGAAATATTTCCTACGCGAGATTCGAACTCTTTTATAGGAATTTTAATCTGATACCAGTAAGCAGAATCATTGCCATTAAATGGCACAGAAACTTTGTCTGCAACATAAGGTGAGGTAGCAAGGCTGGTCTGGTCAAATGCAATTCTGTACTGGAAATATTCTTCCGTTTCATTCAGTGTATTGTCATTATTTAAATCTTCATTGTCTGGTTGTGTTTTTGCGTTTCCGTTTACATTGCCGTTGTTCAGGTTGTTAGATGAATTTCCCTCTGTGTTGGCAAATTCCTTATATCGAACGATTACACCATCATCACCGGAAAAACGTTCGTCTCTGTTAAATCTGTAATCATCACCGGAAGGGTCAGCATTTACTTTGTCCAATACAGTTGTATTAGATACTACGGTAGAAAGCCTGGAAATATAATCGGAAAAATAATTTCTTTCAGCATCATTATCTAATCCATCTAAACCAACATCTTGTTTTTTAATAACATCCGGATCTGCATCAAAGCTGTTGGTTAATGCATTTTGAATGGTTGGTGTAACACCCCATGAAGAAGTATCTACAGTAGTGCCGCCACTTGGACGCGGTAATCCGTTTTCATACTGTTTTCTGGAATCTTTTAGAATATCTTCTGATACATTTCCAAGTTGAAGATATAGATTTCCTTTTCTGTTTGCGCCCGGATATTTAAACGGATCTAATACCCAAAATTGAATAAATTCTATATTAGCTGCTTCAAAGTCACTGGTTCCTTCTATCGTTCTCATGATACCAGCCCAGCGCGTTTCCGGATTGTTTAATTTCCCATTTGCATTAAGCCCTTTTGAATATGGCGTTGGTGCCGTTTCATAATTATAAGGACCTCTTTCTTCAGGGAAATAGGATAAATCAAGCGTAAATAAAGGCGGATTGGTTATGGTTGAATTTTGTCTGTTTCTGAAAACATCCTGTTCGTAATATTGACGTGTGTAAATATTATTTACGGCATCTGCAGCTGCTGCACTGTTCAACGGGTTATTATTGCCGGACCCCTGGAAAATAGGGTCAACAGAATACCATGATAATTTTGCTCTATTGAAGCCATATGTTAAGCTGTCGCTGATTCGTGCTTCCGGAAATTTTTCTGCTCCAAAAATATTGGGCATCCCTTTTGGTGCGGATGCTAACGACCAGGTTAGGTAACTACCTTTTAAATCAAAATTTGTACTGGCTCCTTCAAAGTCGTCTACATACACGGTTCCTGCATCATCAATATTTATTGCACTGGAATGGCCAGGCATAAAGTAGGCAGCCTCTGCAGCGACTGTAACTTTTGATGGTGATTTAGTATCCTGTGCCGTAATCTTATTAAATACTCTTGTTAATCCTTTTGATTCCGTGGCATAATTAATATCCAGTCCAATAATGTTGTTTTTTACCGGATCATCATTGAAGTTGACTTTTTGCGTGAATGGTCTTTCCGCCAATCGCATGTGCGTAAATCCTATGTTGAAGTTTTTGTTTACAGAATAGTCGAGTCGCGTACCAAACAGCGATTTGTTTACAACACCAAATAGAATATTATTTTCAAATTTAATATCTATTGGAATTCCGGAATTTAAAACACCCTGATTGGTTATGATGACCTCACCAATACCATAATTCACGGTAAAGTCGATATTTTCTTTAAGTTGATTACCACCCGCACTAACTGTTACAGAACCTTGTGGTAAGTTAAACGCACCGGGTAATCTGAAGGTACTGTTGTCTGTTCCACGGTATGAACCTTTTAATACAAAGCGGTTAAATTCCGGAAACTGCTGAGCGGCAAATTTTGTAGTATCGTATAAATATCGGTAAACATATTTTTCTGCAATTGCCGGATCTCCGATAGCATTGGCCAATGAACTTCCAAAAGGTTCTAAAACAGGGAAATAGATTTTTCCATTTCTTGGATTTATAGTGACATTAGGAATATAGTCGAATCTTCCGTCATTCTGCGGATCGAGCTGATTATTTAAATTATCCAGATTTAATACCTGTAATAATTGCTTTCCGGTAATGTTTCCTGCATCCGGTAGGTAACGCTTCTGTCCGCCACCCGGATCGATATAGTAGATGTCAAAGAAAAACTGATCCTGACTTACATTGAATGCGTTTAAGGAATAAACGTTTTTCATCATTAAATCCCAAATAGGTTCTACAGTTCTTACGGATGTTGCTTTCAACATTTTCAATGCCAGAATCTGATCTTTGGTTTTTGTAGTGTCTGCTAAAGGTGGCAAATCGGTAGCAAATTCACCTAATTGAAAAACTCTACCGTTTACGGTGTATTGAATTGCGACACCTAATACTTCATCCGGACGCAATTGCTGATTTAAAGAGATATATCCTAATTGCGGATGGAATGCATATTCTGAAACGGCTAATTTTCTTGCACTTACTTTTTCAAAATCATCTACTGCCTGAAGGCCGTTACTTTCGAGGAAACTGATACATCTGCTTGGATCGCGGAAATCTTGTGCGTTTGCGCCTCTGGTGATGATATTGTATAAATTGTTTGAGTTGCTTTCCGGATACACACCTCCATTGCTAACTACTACACCTGTATTATAGATTTTACTGGTTTCTCCTAAATCCTGAAAGGCAACAATTTCTCTAACCTCTTCTGTTTGTCTGGTTTTATTGGTAATCCAAACTTCAATTCGGTTAATAACCGCTTGAGAGCTGACAAATGGTAGTTTACTTAGACTTTGTTCATAGACATCTCTGAAATATTGAGCGATAAAAAAGTGTCTGTTGTCTTCATATTCATCTGCTTTAATGGCAAATTTTTTGGTTTGCGCACCATTTTCAATTCTTACATTTTCCGTTTTTGATTTTTGCTGTGCCAGCACATTGGTTATAGTTAAGCGACCGAATTTCAGTTGTGTTTTTACACCAAACAAATTCTGAGGCCCTTTTATCAGCGCACTGCGTAATGGCATACTTACGTTTCCAAATTCGAGTGCCTGAATAATGTCATCTTCTTTACCTTTATAACCTAATTTCAACTGGTTTTCAAATGCAAAGCCGGATTTTGTGTTGTAATTGATGCCCAGTTTCATCTTATCACCGATGGAAGCCTGTAAGCCTAACTGGATATTCATGTCGAAATCAAAATTGATGTTACGACGTTGATTTTGCAATAAAACAGGATTGTCTACTCGTTGAGAATTGACGCCAATAGTTACATCTACATTTCCCTGAGGTTTTATTTCAATCTTGGTGCCACCTAGAAAACGGTTAAATAATTCAGGACCCTGATATAAAAAAGGCTGTTTGCTTTTACGTTCTGCCAGATCAATGGCTCTGGATCGTTGCTGAAAATAATTTTGTTCTGATTCCTGACTTGAATATTGTAAATATTCATCATATGTCATGTAAGTTGGCGTTTTGTAATACGTGTCGCCAATTTTTTCGTACACTACATATTTATTTGTTTTTGGATCGTATTCTACCTGTTTATCTACAATTTTCGGATCTTTCAGGTCAATCGTGGTAGTTGGTTTTGTGAGCAGGAAATCTGTATTTCTGTCTTCAATTGGATACCGTAAAGTTGGATTTGTTGTATCAGATTGAGCAAAAGAATACAATGTGCTACCGAAAATAGCAATAGATAAGAAGATACTTTTAGAAGTATTATGTACTTTTTTTCTCACTAAACAATAAGTGTGTGCTGCAAATTTACAAATTTTTTAGGCTCAATTTTATCAATTCTTCTACCGATTGTATCTGTTGATTCTCTTTTATTGCTTTTTGAACTGCTTTTTCTGCTTGTGCTTTCTGGAAACCAAGCATATTTAAAGCCGACAGCGCTTCTTCTGTAATTACAGATTGACCGCCCTGCAACAATTGTGAATCCATTCCTTCCGGTATTGGTTCTTTTTTTAATTTGTCTTTTAGTTCTAAAATTAATCGTTGCGCCGATTTGGGACCGATACCTTTTATAGACTGTATTAAACGCACATCTCCCTGAATTATTGCCTTCTGAAATTCATAGGTAGACATAGACGAAAGAACGAGTCTTGCGGTATTGGGTCCAACGCCGGAAACAGAAATCAAATGTAAGAACATATTCTTCTCTTCTTCGCTAAAAAAGCCATACAATACATGCGCATCTTCACGGACGACCAGATGTGTGTATAATTTAACATTTTCTGCTTTTTCAATCTGCGAAAAAGTGCTTAATGATATGTTGACAAAATACGCTACTCCGTTGCATTCGAGGTAGACATGTGTAGGTGTTTTGTAGGTAATTTTTCCGTTTAGATATGCGAACATAGTTTATAGTTGTGTACAAGATAGGCTTGTTCGACAAAAATACCAAAAATATATAAAGAAATCAGATTTTTAATGCTGATTTTATCCATTTATAAGGCATATAATTTACGATAACAGATTGTTCGTTTGTGTCAATGTTAAAGGCTTCTTTTTTTATTTTTTCTTTAGATTTATCGGAAAGGTCCAAGGTGTTTTCTTTAAGAATTAGACTCAATACATTTTTATAGAATTTGGCTACAGAAAGGAAATGAATATCAATTTCAGTCAGCAGTTTAGAACGCAAAAGGTTGTTGATTTCTTCGGCGGCCAGTTCAAACTCTTTATTAATGATATAATAGATAGAATTTACAAAACGGAAATAAACCCGTTGCTCAGGTAATAAAACAGAAAAATCGGTTGGTATTAGTTTCTTAAGCTGATCAGCATTTTTAGTAAATAGGTAACAAATAACTTTAAGAAGTGTGTATTTGTCTTTCAAAAAGTCATTAGATGTTTTTATATGTTTTTCTGCTTCGCTGATAATAAGCAATGTTTTTTCGTATTGGTTTAGTTTTGTCAGGTTAACTGCATAATTAAAAATATAATACGCTTTATTTTGAAGTTGCGAGTCGGGAATTTCTTTAAAAAACCGATCGAAATAGATATCTGCTTTTTCAAATGCAGCACTCATTGAATAGTCTGTGGCAATCAGGTAGAGTACTCTTTGGTATTCCTGTTTAAAAATGGCTGCATTTCGATTGCATTTTTCCAGTGCTTCTAAAGCTTGTAACAGAAGTTCAGTTTTTCCGGTGCCTTGTTGCGGAAACCAAGTGCCAAGCAATGAATAATATTGGTTAAGATAAGAGCTGAATTCTGTTAAGCGAATGGTTACAGATGATTCCGGAATTTTTAGATTTTTAGCAACCTGATATTCGATTCTTAACTTTTGAGTATTGCCTTCTAAAAATGAATTATAGGCATATTGCTGTGCCAGGTGATAATTTGTATACAATAGATTTTCATCCAGTAATTGTTCATAGATTTCCATCCGAACCTTATAATTTCGAATATGGAATTGCACAAATTCAAAATATTCTGCATTTAATTCAAGTATTGTCTGATATTGATATTGTTCCAGTGCGAATGCTTTAGCCTGTTTCCAGGTTTCTTCATAAAGCTCAAACAATTCTAAGCTTTTATATAAAAGCAGCTGTTGTCGCAGTTGAAATATTTTATCTTTCTCCAATAGATTCTCCAGTTGTTCTTTTATTAGAATGGATTCTATTTTTTCGACCAATAATCGCATTTCATTGCGCAGTACATAATCATTTTCAGTAGTATATTTTTTCTTAAATAATTTGTAAAACAGCGCTTCTCTGTCAATATTTAAAGTGCCGGATTTTTTTAGAAGTTGAAATAAAAGATACAAAGATTTTCGCTTGTCATCTTTTAAGGATTTTTCCAGCAGGTTTAGTTGATTGCCTTTTAACGAATCAATTATGGTATATAGCTTCGAGTCTTTCAATAGTTGAATATAAATAGAATATTATTTACAGGCAATTTTTCGAACTTTTATTTCGTCACCTTTGTGTAAGACAGGTGTTTTTTTGAACCCATTCCAACTCATCAAATCCTGTACGGTTACTTCGTCATATTTTTGTGCAATAGACCATAAAGTTTCACCGTCTTTTATTTTGTAGGTTTGAAAACAATCTTTTTTCGACATGATTTTCACCGGGTTGATTTTGTCAATCAATGGAGTTTGTTCCTTTATTTCTTTAGCTTTTGTTTTTTCTTCCGTTTCTTCTTGTGTAGTGATTTTTGCACTCAACTCATTTTTGATGTTGGTGCTTAGATAATTAAATCGCACAAATTTTTTATAGTCGTTCTTGTGAATGTAAATTAATAATTCATCTTTCACGTCAATGTAGTTTCCGCTCAAATTATTCCATCTGCGAATTTCTTTTACATTGCAATGAAACCAAGATGCAATATAGCCTAAGTTATCACCAGGTTTTACGGTGTAAGCAATGGTTTTGTAATTAACATTGTCTTCTTTTAAAACAACTGCAGTTGGTTTTTTACTAACGGTTGTGTTTTTGGGTGTCGTTTTTTCATCTGATACTACCGGAATGGATTTCCAGTTTTCATCGGATTTCGCATTTGTCGTTTTTTTAATTTCTTTTACCGGTGCTGTTGCAATTTTATCTTCTTTAACTTCCTTAACTTCTTTAACTACTTTGTTTTCTTTTGCAGTGATTTTTGGACTTACAGCATTTGGTGAAATAAGTTGTTGTTCTTCGATTTCACAGATTGCTTTCTGGTAGAGTGAATCTTGAAACTGATGAAAGGCTGTAATTTTTGAGACAGGTAAATTCAGGATATAGTCAGGTGGAATAAAGGTGGTTAGCAAAGAAGGATTTTCTTCAACTAACAATTGTCTTGGAATTTCCAGCATCGTTTCCAGGTCGTTGACGGTAATTTTCTGTCGTACAGTAACACGCTGCATGTTTTCTCTGTCAATAATTTGCGGTGAAATTCCATATTTTCCTGCATATTTCATTGCATAAACTACTGCAATAAATGATGGTACATAAGCTCGTGTTTCTGCCGGTAAATACATATGAATATCCCAGAAGCTGGTAGAGCCACCGGCTTTTTTAATTGCTTTGTTTACATTGCCGGCACCACAGTTATAGGAAGCAATGGCAAGATGCCAGTTGCCGTAAAGGTTATACATTTCTTTCAGGTATTTTGCTGCTGCCTCACAAGCTGCATATGGGTCACGGCGTTCGTCTATGCGTTTAGAAATAGTCAGGTCGTAACGCAATGCGGTACTGTACATAAACTGCCAGGGACCAGTTGCGCCCATTTTTGAAACGGCAAATGGATTCAGTGCAGACTCTACAACAGCCAGATATTTCATTTCATCCGGAATGCCATATTTAGCTAAGATAGGTTCAAAAATCGGAAAGAATTTTTTTGATCTACCCAACATTTTTGCTAAATGTGTTTTTCGTTTTTCATTTGTATTGTAAGAAATATACTTCTGAACATGTTCATTGTAGTCTAATGGAATGGTTTGTTGAATTTTTTTTAAGCGAACAGCTATCTGAGCACTCAATACAACAGGATCCGGGTCGTCTTTGAACAGTTGTTCTTCGGTTGGTAATTCTACATCGGTTGGCGAATCTTTATATTGTGATGGAGGCAATGATTGTGCTTCTACAGATAAGGAAATTCCCCAAAGCATAAAAAACAAGCAAGCTGATCTGATTTTTGCGAATCTCATTTTCGCAAGATAAGTAAATTGTCCTTTTTTAGAACAAAAGAACACAATTTTAGGATTTTTTTAGGATTCTAAATTTAATAACTTATTGAAAATTAAAGCTTTAATGAATTATGGCATCAAAGTATTTGAAAAGGCCAGTAATTTTTGCTCTTGCCATCTGCCAGCCATAAACTGTATGCCAACGGGTAATCCATTTTTCGTTTTATATAATGGCAATGAAATTCCGGGAACGCCAGCAATATTGGCTTGCACCGTAAAAATATCACCTAAGAAAGATGCAATAGAATCTTGAACTTCACCAATTTTATAGGCTGGTGTCGGTGCTGTTGGACAAAGTATAAAATCGTATGTTTCAAGTGTTTTTCTTGTTTTTTCTGCTACAATTCTTCTAACTTTTTGTGCTTTAGAATAATAGGCATCATAATATCCGGCGCTCAACACAAATGTGCCGCTCATAATTCGGCGTTGCACTTCTTTTCCAAATCCCTGTGAGCGAGTTAATCTATAGGTGGATTCTAAATCCTGTGCTTCTTTAGCATGATAGCCATATTTTACACCATCAAAACGAGATAAATTACTGGATGCTTCTGCTGTTGTTAATACATAATATGCAGGAACGATGTAATCCAGTTCTGCAAATTCAATACCATCTACCTGATGGCCATCTTTTTTTAAACGTTCAATAATGGCTAAGCTTGCCGCACGCACCTCTTCATCTACGCCTTCGTGTTCGATGGCATTTTTATAATAGGCTATTTTGTATTTTGTTTCTGATTGTAATTTAGAAGCATACAGCGGAACTTCTTTTTGTGAACAAGTGGCATCGTAGTCGTCGCCACCGGAAATAACTTCTAAGATTAAAGCAGCATCTTCTATGTTGTGTGTAAAAGGACCAATCTGATCAAAAGATGAACCATAAGCAATTAATCCATATCTGGATACCCTGCCATACGTTGGTTTCAGGCCAACAATGCCGCAAAACGACGCTGGTTGTCTGATAGAGCCACCCGTGTCTGAACCTAATGCTGCCATGCATAAATCTGCGGCAACGGCCACTGCGGAACCACCGGAAGAACCACCGGAAACATGTGATGTGTCGTGCGGATTTTTTACGGCTCCATAAAACGAATTTTCATTGCTACCACCCATGGCAAATTCATCGCAATTGGTGCGACCAATGATAATGGCATCTTCAGCCAATAATCTTTCAATAACAGTGGCAGAGTAAGGTGAAACAAATCCATCTAAAATTTTAGAAGCTGCGGTTACTTTGTGATTTTTGTAAACAATGTTGTCTTTGATAGCTATCGTTAAGCCAAATAGTTTTCCTAATGGCTCACCATTAGCAATTTTAGCGTCTATTTTTTGTGCAGTATTTAACGCACTTTCTTCAAATACTTCAATGAAAGCATTTAAATCAGTGTTGTCATTAATTTTAGAGAAGGAATATTGAGTGAGTGCGGTTGCCGTTAATTTTTTTTTATATAAATCTTCTTGCAGCTTCTTCAGAGATCTGTACACTTCCACTTTTTATAGAATTTAGCTTATTTGCTTTCCGGCAATTTTTTGGATTCGTCTTCTTTCAATCCTTTTTCAAACTCATCCTGTAAGTTGTTTTTCGCGCTGTTAAATTCGCGAATTCCTTTACCAACGCCACGCATTAATTCAGGAATTTTTTTGCCACCAAAAAGTAAGACTACTATTGCTAAGATGAACCAAAGTTCCGGGCCGTGCATTCCAAACATAATTAATTATTTAGTACAAAATTACTACTTTTTCATGTTAAAATGTTGTTTTTCGGATACTTAGTTTGTTATTAATATTTAAAGTTGCGTTAAAATGGTCCGACTACTTTTAGTTTATTCATCATCTGTGTCTTTAAATTTATCAATTTCCCGACGGTCTTTTTTGGTTGGTCTGCCTATTCCTCTGTCCCGGACTTCGTAAAAGGTGGCAGGAAATTGCAGTTTGTTTTTCTCTTCCGGTGGCGTCAAATCTTCGTAACAGACTGCAGCAAGAGGTGCGCTGACACGTTTTTCAATCAGTTTTACAGATTTTAGCGTCCATTTTTCACCTTGCCTGTTCATGTTTATTAACTGACCGATTTTTAATAAATAAGATGCTTTTACCGCTTCACCATCAATTTTTATTTTCCCGGCAGCACATGCTTCTGTTGCTAATGTTCTGGTTTTGTACATACGCACCGCCCAAAGCCATTTATCAATCCGTATTTTTTGTAGTTCGCTCATTTTTTGGCAATAAATTTGTAAGTATATTATTGTTTGATGTAAATTTTATAATTTTAACCAAATTTAAGTACGAATGGGAAAGTTTTTTTTAACACTACTAGTTTTTATTACAATTACAATGGTTTCTCTGGATGCCAAGCCGCCTAAATTGCCTAAGCCAAAAAAAGACGGTGAATGGGTAGAGCCAGCTAAACCGGTTGCACCTAAAAATATTTTTGGAAGCTGGATCTGGTTTGAAACGGATTGCTGTGGTATACGACATGGAATTTCCACACCGGAAAGTACGGCTGATAATATAGAACTGGAATTGAAAGCAGATAATACGTTTATGGAAATTCATACTAAAAAGAATACTTTGCCCAGAGGTGGAAACTGTATTCTTTTTAAAGAAAATACGTCTGACATGATACAGTTTAATGATGAAAGACCGGCAAAGTATTATTTGTCTGCAAATGGCGATACGCTTACGTTGAGCTGGAAATATCTTGAACTACAGACAGAAAAGTATATTCGTAAAAAATAAACTATTGTGTTGTACGGATTAAGTTTCAGTGAAATATTTTAACCATTGATTTTTATTTCAAACTTTTGTCACTTTTTTTCTTAGTCAAAAAAAGTAACCAAAAAAGACAAG
>DAOORG010000026.1:0-16880 GCA_035389165.1 Chitinophagales bacterium | reverse complement strand
TCTCCTGCATCTTTAAACCGGTGCGGCACCCGCACGAAAAAATACACATATTGCCATTGCCGCTCTTTACCGATATGTAAAATAAGATGGTCTTTGTTGTCGATTTTTGTTTGTAAGCGCACACATCGCCAGCGAATTTGATTGCCACCATGCAGAAATGTTGCAGCAAGAACAGCCTGTTTGTAATGGTCATACTGAAGCTCATTACAATACACCATACAAGAAATTTTTATATAATCTCTAGCTTGAATGCCGGAAGTATCTGCTCTAAACTGTAAAGTAGGCGTAGTGCCTTCGTGCAACTCAAAAGCATATGGCGCACTTTTACTTGCGAAAGTTATATAATCGGAAGAAAGTGAATCTTTGAATTCCTGAATTTGCAACACGTTGACTCGCTTTAATTTGGTCGTATCCGGTTGTGTTTCGCCGCAATCATAAGCAATGTGAGCATCATAATTACTCTTGGTTTTTAAAAAGATTGCTTTGTAAAATGCCCAATTGCTGTCTTCTGTCCAAATCAAGCCTTTTTCAAATTGCCAGGTTTGAAACAGATTGACAAACAACAAAAATGCCATCAGTAAAAATGAAACTATCTTAATGATGCTTTTATTCCAGATAAAAAGTAAAAAACATGCTAAGGGAAATGCCCAAATCGGGTAAGTCTCCACCATTGGCCGCGAACCAAAGCCGTTTATATATTGCCAGCACCACCAGCTGTAAATCACATAGACAAAAACAGGCATAAATAGAAAAGTGGCTGCTGCCGTTTTTTTAAAATATTTCGGCAGAAAAATCAAACCGATAACGGCAAAAATCATCACAGGTGTATAAGCCAGCCAGCCATTGGCAAAGCCAAACAATCCGTTTTTAAGATGCGGATGCAGAAAATCAAATCCTTCTTTCGTATAGCTGTAAAAGAAGATTTTTCCGGTCAGTGTTTTCCAGTAGAAAATTTGCGGCAACCAGCAAAGCAGAAAGATGAATGCCATAACGACATAATAACCACTATTTCTGAATATAAGTAAGAGTCTTTCTTTAAATCCATTCAAAGAAAAAACATTCCAGAGCAAAGGAAACAGCAGAATAATTACTTCGTTAGGCCTTATCATACTTATCATGCCGCATGAAAAACCAATCAGACAAGCAGGAAAGAATGTAGACTTTTCATAAAATTTATGAGTGGCAAACAAACAAAGTGCATACAGCGCAAATAAATACGGATGCGACATTCCAAGATGCGACACTGAAAAAAAATATAAATTGGTGCCAATGCCAATAACAATCAATGTAATAGCAGTGATACTATCCGTAAAATAGTTAATTAGAATTTTCCGTATCAGCCATAACCCAAAAATACTATACAATAAGGTAGACAGACCAATCATTAAATTATACGGGAAAGTATAACCATCTGCTGCGTATAAATGCGTCAACTTGCAAAATCCATGTGCCACCAGAAAAAATGGTGCATACAAAATTGAAATACCGCTGGTGTATTTAATAATGGTATTTTTTTGAAAAGCATGTGCCTCTTCAATTTGCAAATAACCATCTTCCTGTGTTCGCACACTGGAAGGATTATATTCAGCACGTTTTTGAATAGTCTGTTGCAGGTCATCCAAATCATGATAAATAAAACTTGCCGGCAAATAAGCATAATAACCCCAACTGTCGCCGCCGCCTTGTAAAAAGCTATTGTAATTGGCATATTGCTTGAAAGAAACAAGATAGACCAACGCAATTACAAAGAGTGCGATTTTTGATTTCATGAAACAAAGAAAATGAATTTTAAGCTTTAAAGAAATATACTTTGTATTTTTGACAGGTGAAGAAAGGATTTTATACAGCAGCCGTTGTGCTTATACTCGTTATTTCTGGTTATGCCTATTGGTCAAATTCTGACAAGGCTTCAGGTACAGAAGGCATATTTCCAAGATATGTTATAGGTGATATGGAAGAATTTGGAAAAAACAGCGGCAAAGGAAATGTTATTGCACTTTCTCCTTATTTACACACATATGATTTTTCATCTCAAGAGGCATTTTATAATATGCTGCAGTATTATTTCAGTCTTGCCCAACGAAGAAATTTATTAAACGATTCCACCATCGTGGTATTACCGGAATATCTGGGCACTTGGCTCGTCGTGGCCAATGAAAAACGCAGTATTTATGCAGATACCTCGCTGGAAGACGGCATGAAGACACTCGTATTTTCTAATATCATAAAGTTTGGAAGAGCGTACTTAAATGCAACAGCTAAAGACAAAACGAAAGAAGCTGTTTTTAATATGAAGGCTGATAAAATGGCTGAAATTTATCAAAAGGTGTTTTCAAAACTGGCAAAGGATTTTCAGGTTACTATCGTTGCAGGCTCTATTGTTTTACCGGATCCATCCGTAAAAAATGGCAAATTAGTAATTAATAAATTTGGAAAGCTGTATAATGTCAGCGCGGTATTTGATGCAAATGGAAATATCTTGTCACCCTTAACGAGAAAAATATTTCCGATTTCAGAAGAGTTGTCTTTTACGAATGCAGCCGATATAAAAGAACTTCCGGTGTATAAAACACCAAGCGGAAACCTGGCCGTTTTAGTTTGTGCGGATGCATGGTATCCTGAAAATTATCAATTGCTGACAGATAAACAAGTTGATGTATTGGCAGTTCCATCTTTTGTGTCCGGAAACGACAGCTGGTCAAAAGAATGGAAAGGATACAACGGAGCGCCTGCACCAGCAGACATCAACATAGCCGATATAAATAAGATTACAGAACAAGATGCCTGGTTAAAATATGCAATGACAGGCCGAATCAAATCAACAGCAATAAAATCCGGTGTAAATGTGTTTCTGCGAGGTGATTTATGGAATCTTGGTTCAGATGGTCATACACTGATTTGGAACAATAAGGCACCCGTTTTATCAAAAGATACAGAAAATAACACCGGCTCACTTATTAACGTTTGGTTAGAATAATAACTTGTCGTTGCCAATTGGATTTTGGAATTTCGTCATTAGAATTTATCGAGTTGAGTACCGTAAAAAAATTAGCATCCGACACAGCAGCTTATGGCGTCAGCAGCATACTTGCGCGACTGATTAATTTCCTGTTTGGGTTTTTGATCATCAAATATATTTCGCAGGCAGAATTCGGAACGTTTACCAACTTTTATGCGTATGCCGGTTTTATTTTAGTGTTGCTGACACATGGTATGGAAACCGCTTTTTTTCGTTTCGTCAATAAAGAAGAAAGCAAAGAGAAGGCGTTCTCTACCGCATTTTATTCTATACTTTCAGTTGTTTTGCTGTTTGTTGCAGTTGGCTATGTTTTCCAGCAACCTATAGCCGATTATGTAAAAGAACCAACGCTTTATGTTAAGTTTTTTATCTGGATGATGGCATTTGATACATTGGCGGCCATTCCGTTTGCTTCGCTACGTAAACAAGGCAAACCTGTTGCTTTTGCTGTTTTAAAAGTGATGAATATCCTGTTGTTTATTGTCTTAAACATCTTGTTTTTTATGGTGCTGCCATCCATCGGTTATCAGCTACCGTTCACAAAAGTTTCATCAATTTTTATTGCCAATATCATTGCCAGCATCATCACTTTTTTGTTTTTGCTGAAACAATTTAATCAATTGGAATTTTCGTTAGATGCTGCTTTGTACAAACAAATGCTGAAGTATTCCATGCCAATTATGCTGGTGGGTTTTGCAGGAATGATAAATGAGGTTTTAGACAGAATTATTATGACTCGATTGCTTCCATACGATGATATCACCAATAAAGAACAACTCGGTATTTACGGCTTCAATTATAAATTTGCCATGCTGGTTGCCATGTTTCTGCAAGCCTATCGTTTTGCTGCAGAACCTTTGTTTTTCAGGCATGCGGAAAAATCAGACAGCAAATCAATATTAGCGTCAACAATGAAGTATTACACTATTTGTGTCTGCATTATTTTTCTTTCTATTGTTTTGTTTTTACCACTGATTCAATATGTATTCATCTTGTACTCACCAAAATCTGCAGCTTATTTTGTTGGCGCAGATATAATTCCGATTTTATTGATGGCAAATATTTTTTTAGGAATTTATTTCAATATATCAACCTGGTATAAAATCACAGATAAAACCTATATCGGTGCCTTGATTGCTGTTGTCGGTGCAGTAATAACCATCGTAATGAATGTAATACTTGTTCCCAAATTCGGATATTTCGGTGCCGCCTGGGCAACCTTAGCCTGTTATACGACCATGGTTATTTTAGGGTATATCACCGAGCAAAAATATTATCCGATTCCATACGATTACAAAAGAATTTTATTCTATTTATTCTTTGCGGTGGTTCTTTTTGTCGTGTTGAAATATGTCATTTTGCCAATGCAGTTTTCCTTATTGGTAAACACCATTTTTGCATTTGTTTTATTGTCTTTTTACGTTTTTTCTGCTTATTTTTTAGAAAAGAAAAAATAAGGTCTTAATAAAAAATCTCACTATATTTGTATGGTAGTTTTAATGCGATTTTATTTTACGCATTATGAAATACGCATTACCAAATACACATAAAATGAAATTAAAAATTGTAAATACTTCGGACAATCCGTTACCGGAATACGAAACAACAGGATCTGCAGGTGTTGACTTACGTGCACAATTACAAGAGCCGGTAATGCTGAAACCATTACAGCGTGCATTAATTCCTACAGGTTTATATATCGAATTGCCGGATGGATATGAAGCACAGGTTCGTCCCAGAAGCGGATTGGCATTGAAGAAAGGCGTGACAGTTTTAAATTCACCGGGAACGATCGATTCTGATTATCGTGGTGAAATTAAAGTGATTATGATTAACCTTTCCAATGAAACTACTGTTATTAATACCGGTGAACGAATTGCACAATTAATCATTTCGAAATTCGAAAAGGTTCAGTTTAAAGAAGTTGACGAGCTCAACGAAACGGAACGTGGTGAAGGTGGTTTCGGACATACTGGTGTGAAATAGACAGAATTCATGCTAAAAAAAGTTAATTCTGCACTATTTTCATATATCGTACATCGTAAAAACGTTATCTTAGAAATACAGGAACAATACTTGTAACTCTTTCATTTAATAACAAGAACTTGAGCAATAAAATCTATATAAATAAGCTATCGTTTTTAATACTGCTGTTTGCCATAAGCAATCCTATTGCTTTTGCAAAAAAAGATAAAAAACCGAAATCAACAGCAGAAACAACTGCAGCAGCGCCAGTAACAAAAAAAGATATTGAACAACAAGCTATTTTTATTGAAGGCATGCAGGCATATTTGTTAGGCAATACACAGGATGCCATCGCAAAATTTAATGAAGTGCTTAGACGAAATCCTAAGAATGATGTTGCTTTGTATGAGTTGTCAAAAATTGCATTTGAGTCAGGCAATATGGATAAAGCCATAGAATTTGCACAAAATGCCATAAAAATAAATCCGGGAAACGAATATTATTATCAATACCTGGCAGAAGCCAAAGGTGAAAAACAAGATTTTGAAGGCGCGGCAAAAGTGTATGATGCACTCATAAAACTAAAACCAAAAGAATACGATTACTATTACGATTGGGCATATATGCTTTCCAAAGCAGGTCGTTATAAAGAGGCAATTGACGTGTATAATCAACTGGAACAGAAAACAGGCGTACAGGAAGAACTTATATTTCAGAAACAACCACTATTTATAAAACTGGGAAAGATTGAAGAATCTGTAAATGATATAGAGAAACTCGTTAAAATTTATCCGTCAGAAACAAGATACATCGGATTGATTGGAGAAGTTTATCAATCCAATAAAATGTACGACAAAGCCATTCAAACGTATAATCGTATTTTATCTGTAGATGCCAATAATGCGGATGCTTTGCTCGCAATAGCTGAAACATATGGAAAAAAAGGAGACATGGATAAACGCGAAGAGTTTGTTCAGAAGGTTTTCAATAACAAAAACATCGATATTGATGCTAAAATAATGACCTTCATTCCATACATAGAGAAACTGGCAAGAGATTCTTCTATGAGAGAGGAAGTATTGAAAATGGCAGATATGATTATGGCGGCACATCCAAATGATATCAAAGCAACTACCGCACGTGCAGATGTGCTATATAATTCCAACAAGAAAAAAGAAGCACAGGCAGAATACATAAAAGCCATCAATATGGACGATGTTCCGGCTACCGTTTGGATACAATTATACATTCTGAATACGGAACTGGAAGATTATGATAACTTAATTCTTTATACCAAAAAAGGAATAGAGAAGCATCCGAAAGATCCGTTTGGCTATTTTTACAATGCCATTGCGCATCAGCAAAAAAAGAATTTTAAAGAAGCGTCTGATGTATTGTTAAACGCCTTCGAAGTACAGAAAAAAAACAAAGAAGATATTTCGTTGTTTACACCACAATTAAAATTGCAAATGCTGATTACGCTCGGCGACCTGTCTTTCGAACTAAAAAATTACGAGCGTTCCGATAGTTCTTATGAAGCGGCTTTAGAAATAGATCCGAATAACGCTACTGTGCTGAATAACTACGCTTATTATCTTTCTGAAAGAGATGACAAGCTGGAAAAAGCAGAGCGAATGAGTAAAAAATCCAACCTGCTCGTTGATAATAATTCTGCCTTTATAGATACTTATGCATGGATTATGTATAAAATGAAGAATTACCAAGAAGCGCTCGAGTGGATGGAACAGGCAATGGAATTACCGGATTCAGCGGAAAGACCTGAATTATTAACGCACTATGGCGATATTTTATACAAACTCGGTCAAACGGATAAAGCTATTGAACAATGGGAAAAAGCTTTGCTGAAAGGCGGCGACAAGGTAGTCCTTGAAGGTAAAATTAAGAACCGAAAACTCAATTAAAAAAACATGATACAACTTATAAAACGAATGCCTGCATGGTCGTTTACGGTATTGTATAATTTGTCAACAGAAAACAACCAGGCTGCATGAAAGTATCCAAATATTTATTAGTGCTGTTGTTTGCAGTGTCGCTAGGAAGTTGCCATCGCACCAAAACCGTTGCAAAAACAGAAACACAGCCACCAACAACAACACCATCGCAAACACCGGTAGTGGTGGTGCCTGTTATAGATGCAAATGTTCAGTCTTTGCTTAAGAGTCTCAATAAAAATGAACTGCAGTTTAAAGAGGTCGCGGCAAAACTGAAAACCAAAGTTACTTCGCCGGATTTAAATCAAAGTTTCACTACCAACATTCGTTGGAAAAAAGGTGAAAAAATCTGGTTGTCTATGTCTATTATTGGCATCGAAGGCGCACGTGTGCTGATTACCAAAGACAGCATTAAAATAATGGATAAGATAAACAACAGATATATTTTGAAACCATTGTCCTACATCAAACAAAAGACGTTGGTGGATTTGACATTTGCAGATATAGAAAATTTGTTGTTAGGGCAATTGATTTTTACAGATTCCACTATTGCAAAATATGCAAATAATGCAACCAATATCACACTAAATTCCGATGGAACACGTTTTTTGACGAATGTGCTTTTTGATAAAACGACCAAACTTCCAACGTCTATTTTTGTGACCGATAAAAAGTATGCTCAAACAATAAATGCATCGTATACCAATTATCAGCCGCAATTAGGTAAATCATTTTCGATGGATAGAGAATTGAAAATGAAAAGTGGCGCACAGTCATTCGAAATGATTGCAAAATTTCAAAGCATAGAATTAAAACAAAATTTAGAATATCCGTTTACCATAAATCCAAGTTACACCATTGAAAAATAGTATAGAAATAGCATCTTTATCTTTGTCATCAACAGGCAGCAGGCTGTTGAAATATTCTATAACTATTCTATTAATGGTGTTGTTTTCTGTATCTCTTTCCGCACAGGATAAGAAAGCCACACTCGAAGCAAAGAAGAAAAAATTACTGGACGAAATTGAATTCACACAAAAACTATTAACTAAAACAAAAGCCTCTAAAGATGCTACCTTATCGGACTTGCAGGCATTGTCCAAACAAATAGAGCTTCGTAAAAAACTGATTAAAGAAGTTGAAGGCGAAATTGATTTGTTTACAGTAAAAATCAATGAAAATGTGGATTCCTTAAAACAAAAGGAAGCACAGCTTTCCAAATTAAAAAAAGAATATTCAGATGCTATCGTTAAGATTTATAAATCTCAGCGGTTTGCCGATAAATTGTTGTTTGTCGTCAACGCTACATCTTTTTCCGAAGCCTTGCGTAGAGTAAATTACCTTCGAAAATACGCAACATTTCGTCAGCAACAGGCTTCTCAAATCATCGAAAAAAAATCGGATATCAGCGGCCAGATTGCCAGTATTGATGCTAAGAAAAAAACAAAAGAACAATTATTATCCGGTCAGGTAAAAGAGAAAGTACAGCTTAGTAAAACAGTCTCACAAAAAAATGTAGTGGTTCAGTCTCTTAAACAAAAAGAAAAAGAACTGCAAACCAAAATCTCCAAAAAACAAACGGAAGCAACTAAACTGGATGCACAGATTGAAGCCATTATCAAAAAAGAAATAGAATTGGCGCGACTGGCTGAAGAGAAAAAACAAAAAGAAGCAGCTGCTAAATTAGCCGCAGCAGAAGCCGCGAAAAAGAAAGCTGCTGAAGAAGCAATTAAGAAAGCTAAAGAAGCAGGAAAAGAACCTTCTAAAGCAGATATTGAAACCGTTAATAAAAAAGTGGAAACACCTGTAAAATTAGGCAACACACCAGAATTTGATCAGCTTTCGTCTAACTTTTATGGAAACAAAGGAAAGCTACCTTGGCCGGTAGAAAAAGGATTTATTAGTAAATATTTTGGTCCTTACGTAGTGCCTGGAACCACCATAAAAATGGAAAATAACGGTATTGATATTCGAACGGATGACAATAGTAGTGTGCGTTGTGCTTTTGAAGGCAAAGTGGTTGGAATCTTAAATAATCCGACATTCAAAAACGCAGTAATTGTCAGTCACGGCGAATACTTTACTGTCTATTCAAAACTCGCATCGGTAAACGTGACAAAAGGACAAAAGATTTCTACTAAGCAGGTTATTGGCACCGCTTATACAGACGAAGATAATATCACAGAAGTACATCTCGAAGTCTGGAAAGGTGCAGCCAAACTCAATCCTTCAGAATGGATTTACAAGAAATAGAGCATCTACCATTAACGATGAACAATGAAAGTCACTCCAATTAAAACCGTCCGTTTCAGTACTTTCAATATTATTCTTTGCACTATCTTGCTTTTTTTGAATAGCTGTCAGGAAAATGATATGGCAAAAGTGAAATCAATGTTCAACGAACAGGATGCTGATGTGGAATTGGCAGACAGCGTAAAATTCATCTATAAAGAAGGTGCTTATATAAGAGCAGTGGTTACCGGAAAAACAATTAAGCGTTATACCAAAACACAAAACAAACTGGAGTTTCCGGATGGATTACTGGTGAAGTTTTTTGATCAGCTAAATCTAATTTCTGTTTTAAAGGCAAATTATGCAGAGAACAATGATGCAGAGCAAATCATCAAAGTAAGCGGTGATGTGCACATGGAAAACGCAAGAGCAGAAGTTTTGGAAACGCAAGAGCTAACCTGGAATGTGCGTAACAAGAAAATTTTTACGGATAAACCGATAAAAATAAAAACACCGGATAATATCATTTACGGCGTTGGTTTTGATTCCGATGAGGATTTCTCTAATTATACCATTCGAAAAGTAAACGGCATAGTTGCAGTAGATGATGCGCAGGGATTTAAATAGCAAAGCAATACGTTGGTTGCTGCTGGCCATCGTTACACTCATAATTCTTATTATAAGAACGGCAAGAGATGGGTTTTTTCACGGAAAAGACTGGTTGCTTTACCTGATTTTAATCATCAGCATAGCATATGTGAGGCATTACAGCAGAAAATAATGCAACTTCAGCTATCTCAAAGTCATACATCCTTACTATCTTTACACATCCATGGGAACCACCATTTTTTTAATTGTGCTCGCACTTATCTTTTCTGCTATCTTTTCAGGAATAGAAATTGCATTCTTATCAGCCAATAAATTAAAAATAGAATTGAGTTTTCAGCGCGGCACTTTATCCGGAAAAATACTGAATGACTACATAAAAAATCCATCAAAATTTATAGTCACTACGTTACTTGGAAATAATATTGCACTGATAGCATTTGGTATTTTAACAGCAGCCGTTTTGGAGCCGGTGTTAGAGCCGCTTTTTGAACAATATTTTGAAAGTCCGAAAGTATTGGTGTTGGTTACACAAACCATTATTTCTACTACTATAATTTTGTTTTTAGGTGAGTTTGTACCAAAGGTTCTGTTCAAAGTTTTTGCCGATACCATCTTGCCGATAATGGCATTGCCATTCAGAATCATTCATTGGTTGCTCACGCCTGGTGTGCTGTTAATTACGGCATTGTCATCGTTAATTTTTAAAATATTTGGTGTAAAAGTTTCAGAACACGACATAGAATTTTCGTCAGTTGATTTGGAAAAATTTATCAAAGATCACAACCAAACGGATGGTGAAGCGGAAGAAGAAGTGGATACCGAACTCTTCGAAAATGCCTTGTATTTAAAAAAACTGCGTGTGCGCGATTGCATGGTGCCGCGCAGAGAAATCACTGCCATTGATATTAACGATTCGGTAGAAGAACTTAAAAAACTCATTATCGAAACGTACCATTCGCGCATCTTAATTTTTGATGATTCGATTGATAAAATAGTCGGCTATATTCACCATTTCGATTTACATAAGAAACCGGACACCATAAAATCCATCTTAATGGAAATTAAAGTGGTGCCGGAAACCATGCATATTCAGAAATTGCTGAATGAATTTATTAAAGAAAATAAAAGTATTGCCTGGGTCGTGAATGAATACGGAGGCACTGCAGGTGTAATTACACTGGAAGATATTTTAGAAGAAATATTCGGTGAAATTGATGACGAATATGATAAAGATGAACTGGTTGGCAATCAGCTTTCCAAAAATGAGTTCATCTTGTCCGGCAGACTTGAAATCGACCGAATTAACGAAGAATACGACTTAGACCTGCCGGAAGGCGACTACGACACGCTTTCAGGTTTCATTATCGACCACCACGAAACGATTCCGGAACAAAATGAAGTGATTGAAATCGGAAAATACAGCTTTAAAATCATGGATGTTTCAGAAACTAAAATAGAAACCGTTAAGCTGGAAATTAACGAAGATTCTGATAATCAGTAATTTGTGTTTTTGTTTAACAATGCAAATTCATAAGCTTCACCAATCAGATAATTCTCTTGTCTTCTAAATAGTACATTTTATTCGAGCCTCTTATCTATTTATTTGTGTTTAAGAAGGTTATCTCATTTAAAATTTCCAAATTATCTGCTATCTTTGCACTCTTTAAAATTTAAGAACTATTATGGCAGTCATTGGAAAAATAAGACAACGTTCATGGATTCTGGTTGGATTTATAGCGTTGGCGTTACTGATTTTCATTGTTGAAGCAGCATTGGAAAGAAACTCATTGTTTAGCGGTGGAGGAAATAACTCAATTGGAAAAATTAACGGCAACACAGTTTCCGCTGAAGAATATGGTGCTAAAATCACCAGATACGAAGATGGCTTAAAACTCATCAATCCGAATATTCAGTTTAACGACCAAATGCGGTCTCAGGTACAGGATGAAGTGTGGAGCACCATGGCGGCAGACCAGTTACTGGGAGAAACATACAATTCTTTAGGCTTAGGTATTTCTGAAGGTGAAATGGGCGAGTTAATGTGGGGACAACAACCGCATCCGTTGGCACAACGCTTTTTAATGAAAGCCAGAGAAGTAAGTCCTGAAATTATCAATCAGGAAACAGGACAGCTAAATCAGTCAAAAATCAGAGAATTTGTTACCAATATTGATAAGATTGACAAAGACAACAAAGCTAATTTCCGGGAAACATTAGGTCATATTGAACAATTGATTCAGGATGATCAGGTAAAACAAAAATACGCTTCTTTAGTGGCGCAATCATTCTATATGCCAACTTTTATGGCTAAAGAGATTATCAACTCAGGAAGAGGCGCAAGAGTCGCATTCGTAAGCGTTCCTTATACATCTTTAGCAGACGATAAATACAAAATATCTGATGATGATATAACAGCGTACCTGAAAGATAATAAATCAAAATACGAACAGGAAGCATCACGTGTAGTGGATGTTGTCTATTATGACATCTTACCTTCTGCAGACGATACCGCACAGGCAATGTCGAAAATCGGCAAAATGCGTGAAGAATATATCGCTTCTCAGCCTAAAGATTCTGCCTACATTGCGCGTAATTCACAGCAAGGTCCTGAATTAACGTTCTACAGTAAAGAAGAAGTAATGCAAACTAACCGCGATGCAGAAAATCTATTTACCTTACCGGTTGGCACTTTGACAGATGTTTACATGGAAGGTTCTTTCTACTTGTTTACAAAAATTATAGACAGAAAAGTGGCACCGGACAGCGTACGTGCAGCACATATTTTATTAAGCTTGGGCAAAGGAACAGATGAAGATAAAAAATCGGCCAACACATTAGCAGACAGCTTAATCAGAGTGATTCAGTCAGGTGCTAAAAACTTTGGTCAGGTTGCCGTGGAAAATTCACTGGATAAAGGTTCTAAAGATAAAGGTGGCGATTTAGGCTATTTCACCAGAGGTCAAATGGTGAAAGAATTCAACGACAAAGTATTTTATGGCGGTATCGCACCGGGACAAATCGCAAAAGTGGAAACACCTTATGGCTTGCACCTTATTTTAATGTTGGATGCAAAAGCACCTAAAGTGTTGACAAAATTTGCCGACTTTGCCGTAGAATTAGCGCCAAGCAACGAAACGGAAAAAATTGCATACGATAAAGCAGTGGCTTTCCAGCAAAAAAATCAAACGGCAGAATTGTTTGATAAAGCAGCAAAAACAGAAAGTCTGGCTAAAAATATAGTACTGAAACAAAACATGACAGACGTGCCTCAAATTGGTGCAGCACGTAAATTGGTACAATGGGCATTTCAACAGGAAAAACCGGGCATTATTGCCGATTTTGACAACGATTCAAAATATATGGTGGCCAAGTTGAGCAAAGTAACACCAAAAGGCTTACCAAAAGCAGAAGATGTGCGCGAAGAAATTACCTTATTGCTTCGCAACGCGAAAAAAGGAAAAGATTTGGTGGAACAATTGAACAAAGCAGCAGCAGGCACTACAGATTTATCCGCAATTGCAGCTAAGGTAAAAGATGCTACCGTATCTGATACGGCATTAGTGCGTTTATCTTCTGCTTATGTACAAGGCCTGGGCAACGAACCTAAATTAGTGGGAACTACCTTTGGTGTTCCGGTAGGTAAAACATCTAAAGCTGTTGCAGGCGAAAGAGCTGCATTTATGGTACAGCCAAAATCTATAGATGAAAATGCACCGGAAATGGGTGGCGATATCAATGCATACAAACAACAAATGCAACGTATGTTCATCAGTCGCTTAAATTTCCAAAGCATCTTTGAATCCATTCTTAAAAAATCAAAAGTAGAAGACACACGTTATAAATTCTATTAACGGATGACTTTCTGAATTTATTCAGCATCGATATAAAAAGCGGAAAACTAATTTTCCGCTTTTTTTGTTTTATTTGCATAACTTACTCTTATGGAACTCGTCAACAAAGTAGCACAAAGCGGTTTAATCACGCTGGATTTAGAAGATTTCTTTCCTAAAGAAACCATCCATTCTGTAGATATCAAAGAATTCCTGTTCCGTGGTTTAATATTAAAAGAACTGGAATTCAGAGCAGCACTCAAAGCACACGACTGGTCAATATATAAAGACCAACCGGTAGCCGTATTTTGCAGCACAGATGCCATATTGCCGCAATGGGCATTTATGCTTATTACATCTTATCTTTTGCCTTACACAAATTCCATTTTTTTTGGTGCCGTTGAAGAAGTGGAACAGAAATTGTTCTTATCTAATCTGAAAAATATCGATGCTGTAAAATATGCTGAACAAAAAATCATTATAAAAGGATGCGGCACCAAAACAGTGACCGGAGAAGCTTATCTCGAAATAACGAAGAAATTGCAACCCGTTGTAAAATCATTGATGTTTGGCGAAGCATGTTCCACCGTTCCGGTATTTAAAAAGAAAAATCAATAAAAAATTAAACTAAAGAAAATGAATTAAATAACAATATCTTACCACTTACTACTTATCACTTACGACTTACTACTTACATGAAACAACAACTAAAATACTTCGGACTCGGAATGCTTGCTGTTGCATCCATCGCCTTATTTATGAATGCAACCGTAGACAGTACGAGTAACTATTTTCCATTTATAAAAGCAGGTGCAACACAGGAAAACCTCGCCTTGCCTATACAAAATGCCTATGCCGTAAAAATTCCGGAAAGTGTCACCTTTGCCGGCGAAACTGTGCCGGTTGATGATCCTGAAGTGCGCGAACGTCTGGACAGAGAATTAACGGTAAATGCTTACTGGCAATCGTCAACTATTATTTTACTGAAAAGAGCCAACCGCTGGTTGCCAACCATAGAAAAAATATTAAAAGAAGAAAATGTTCCGGACGATTTTAAATATTTATGTATGGCAGAAAGTTCTCTGGATAATGTGGTATCGCCGGCAGGTGCATCTGGTTTCTGGCAGTTTATGAAAGCGACCGGAATACAATATGGATTGCTGATCAATAGTGAAGTAGATGAAAGATACCAATTGGAAAAAGCAACCAAAGCAGCCTGCAAATACCTGCGCGACGCAAAAGACAAAAGCGGTTCGTGGACAGCAGCAGCAGCCAGCTACAATATGGGTTTGGCAGGTGTAAACAAACAACAAAATTTGCAAGGCGAAACTGCTTATTATAACCTGTTGTTAAACACCGAAACCAGCAGGTATGTGCAACGCATCGTTGCATTGAAAATTATCCATCAGCATCAGAAAGATTATGGTTTTTATCTGAGTGAGGAAGATGTATATCCGGAATATAAATACACGATAAAACAAGTTTCCGGTTCCGTTAGCTGGGTAAGTTTTGCTAAAGAAAATAATACCAGTTATAAACTCTTGCGCATCTATAATCCGTGGATTCGCGATTATAATTTAGTGAATAAAGAAAAGCGCACCTTTGATGTGAAAATTCCGGCGTAGTGCGTGCCTCGATATTCGCGGCACGATAAAACTATATTTGTTCCAGCAGCCATTCTTTTTCCATCAATGAATTGTCATTACTAAGTTGTAATTGAAATAATTTTCGTTGTTTTTTAGATGCATTTAAACATGAAATGAGTTGTTCGCAAAGCACCAAAAATTTAAGTACGCTTTCTTTGTGATAACCAATGCTTTTTTGTCTTCTGATATATTTTTTAAATGCTGAGATATGATTTTCGGCAACATCAAAATCTTTCGTTTCAATGTAAATTTTGGTTAATAAAAGTCGTGCTGATAAACTCATCAAAAAATCATTGAATTCAGTTTTTAAAATAACTTTAATTGCCTTGTTATACAGTTTTTGTGTGTAATATAATCGAGCAAATGCAATTGAAACAATTGTTTCGCGGTATTCATAAAGCAAGAAATTGGCATTTTTTTGAATGAATTTTTCAATACCTGTAAAATCTTTCACCATTAAACCGGTAAACACAATATTGGTAAATGCAAAACGGTCAAGTACGTTGTTTTGTAGCAACAAGTCAGCAGCAATTAATTGTTGATATAATTCGTAAGCAACAAAAGCAAATTCCTTTTTCCCGCTGTTTAATTTTTTAATACATTGATTAATCGTCAATAAATAAATATCACGCAATTCATTTGGTTCAAAATGTTTTGTAGCATTCGTTAATATTTCTTTTAACGAAAAAATGATTTCATCGTTTTCATGTTCGGTGAGCGATTTATAAATCAGATAATATATTTTGTTGGATAACGAAACTGTTTCAAAATTTTCTTGTGTAGTTTTTAAAATAGAATCTAATAACGGAAACGAATAATTAGTTGTTGATATTTGTTGATGCGTACTAGCCAAACACGCAAATTTTAGAATTTCTGTTTGCGTATATTGATGCAACAAATCAGCAATAGCTTGTAAATTAAATGGTTGGTCGCGAATGTTTTTGCTGTGAATATTAAAATCAATTTTTTCTATTTCAATAGACGATAAGATATTGTCAGTGTTCTTTATTTTATTATTCTTTAATATTGATTTTTGTTGCTGTAATAAAGCGACTGCGTATTTATCTTGCTGGTGTTTTTCCAGAGACTTTAATAAAAAAATGTTTGATACAATTTCATCAGATTGAAATTGATAAAAACTCAAAAAGCGCTCTATACATTTAGTGCAATTCGATAAAATATGCCGAAAACGTAAATCATCATATTTTCTATTTGGATAAAGATGATGAAATACTTTTTCTTTCAACACAATATTCGCGTTCAAATATTTTTTGGAAAAAAGATATTCAAAAACAGCCGTTACATCATCGTGTTGGTTGGCGATAGGTGAATGTATCCATTTTTTAAAAGCTGTTTTTTCTTCTTTGTCTAAAGAAATAAATAGCTGAAAGCATTTAGTATTTTCCATTTTAACCAGACAAAATTATGACGCTAATTTATTTATAATTTAGATAAATACCATTTTTATTTCCAATTTAATCAGACAAAGTATATAATTTGTATTTTCTTATTGCAAGTTTAGTAAACATCTTTACATTGAAATCAAATCATTTGTTTAATTTTAATGAAATATATATGAAACGCAGTGTAATAAAATGGAGTTTATTGTTGTTGTTTGCTTTAACGA
>DAOORG010000025.1:0-16974 GCA_035389165.1 Chitinophagales bacterium | reverse complement strand
GCAATAATAGCATTGAACCTAGTAATGTTCCACCTGCACAATAATAGAATAAGTAGGATATAAATGCAAGAATAAATATTGTAATTGTTAAAGTGATTTTTTGTTTCATGATTCAGATACTCTTACTCCTAAATTGAAAAGACAATTATAAATCTTAAATCTTACATCTCAATTCTCAAATCTCAATTATCGTTTTCCCATTCCCATTCCTTGCATGCGTTTCATCATCACTTTCATCTGATCGAATTGTTTGATAAATGCATTAACATCCTGAATGGTATTTCCGGAACCTTTTGCCAGGCGTTCTCTGCGTTTGCCGTTTATAATATCAGGATTTCTGCGTTCTTCAACAGTCATTGAAAAAATAATCGCTTCAATTTTTTTGAAAGCATTATCGTCGATATCAATATCTTTCACGGCTTTTCCAACACCTGGAATCATTCCTAATAAATCTTTGATATTTCCCATTTTGCGAATCTGATTGATTTGCTGCAAGAAATCCTCAAAATCGAATTGGTTTTTGGCTATTTTTTTCTGTAAACGTTGCGCTTCTTTTTCGTCAAATTGTTCCTGTGCTTTTTCCACGAAGGACACAATATCACCCATTCCTAAAATACGTTGCGACATACGTTCCGGATAGAAAATGTCTAACGTATCAATCAATTTCTCACCACGAGAAACAAATTTAATAGGTTTGTTTACGGTATATTTTATAGATAAAGCAGCACCACCACGTGTATCACCATCTAATTTCGTCAATACAACACCATCAAAATTAATTCTTTCGTTGAACGCTTTAGCCGTGTTCACAGCATCTTGTCCGGTCATAGAATCTACGACAAACAAAGTTTCCTGTGGTTGAATAGCTTGTTTTACGTTGTAGATTTCTGTCATCATTTCTTCGTCAACAGCTAAACGTCCTGCAGTATCGACGATGACAACACCTTGTCCTTTTTGTTTGGCATAGGCAATGGCATTTTGTGCTATGGAAACAGGATTTTTATTTTCCGGTTCAGAATAGACTTCTACACCAATTTGCTCACCCAAAACTTTTAACTGATCAACGGCAGCAGGTCTGTAAACGTCACAAGCTACCAGCAAAGGTGTTTTGTTTAATTTAGTTTTAATGTGATTGGCTAGTTTTCCGGAAAAAGTGGTTTTACCAGAACCTTGCAAACCGGAAATTAAAATTACAGCAGGTGAACCTTTGATATTGATTTCTGTGGCAGTTCCACCCATTAACTGAGTGAGTTCATCGCTGACAATTTTCACCATCAGTTGTCCCGGTGCAACGGAAGTCAATACATTTTGACCCATTGCTTTGTCTTTGATCGTATCAGTAAATTCCTTCGCGATTTTATAGTTCACGTCAGCATCTACCAAAGCACGACGAATGTCTTTTACCGTAGCTGCAATATTTAACTCTGTCAGTTTTCCCTGACCTTTCAGATTCTTAAACGCGCCTTCGAGCTTATCCTGTAAATTTTCAAACATGGTTGTAAAAGTTAATAGTTATATGTTATCAGTTATAAGTATAAATAAATCCTATTAACTTATAACGATTAACTTATAACTTGTTTAGTAGTATGTTAATCTCTGTACCTTTCCTAAATATTTGGCTAATCGAATTACTTGTCTTGTGTAACCATATTCGTTATCATACCAAACATATAAAACGATCGATTTTTTTCCCGGTGATATTAAGGTTGCATGAGAATCTAAAATGGATGCATGCGGATTTCCAACACAATCTGTAGAAACCAATTCCTGAGAAGTTGAGTAATCTATTTGTTCAACTAAATCACCGTAAGATGCTGCATCTCTGATGATTGCATTTACTTCATCAATAGAAGAAACCTCGTTGGTTAAATTCAGATTTAGAATAGCTAATGAAACATCTGGTGTTGGTACACGAACTGCATTACCTGTAAATTTACCAGCCATTTGTGGTATTACCTTAGTGATGGCACTTGCGGCACCAGTTTCTGTTATAACCATATTTAATGGCGCAGAGCGACCACGTCTATAGCTTTTATGGTAATTATCCAGTAAGTTCTGATCATTTGTATAAGAGTGCACTGTTTCAACGTGACCACTTTCAATACCTAATTTATCAGCTATAACTTTAATAATAGGTGAGATGGCATTCGTGGTACAAGATGCTGCTGTAAAGATATTTGTGCTATCCGGATTAAATGCAAGATGATTCACGCCATATACAATATTGGGCAAGCTGCCTTTTCCCGGCGCAGTTAATAATACTTTAGCTATACCTTTTGCTTTTAAGTGTATGCTTAATTTTTCTTCATCTCTAAAGATACCGGAATTGTCAATCAGCAATGCATCATTGATGCCGTAAGCGGTATAGTCGATTTCTGCAGGATTGTCAGAAACAATCATGTGTATTACATTTCCATTTGCTATTAATGCTTTATTAGCATAATCTTCTGTGATGACACCACGAAATTTTCCGTGAACGGAATCTTTTCTCAATAAGGATGAACGTTTTTTGATTTCTTCATCCGTGTTTTTTCCTCTTGTTACAATAGCACGCAAGCGCAACTGCTCACCATTTCCATGCTGTTGAATTAATTCTCTTGCCGCTAATCTTCCGATTCTGCCAAATCCGAATAAAACCACATCGATTGGTTTTATCACTCTTTTATCTTTTCCGTAATTTTTTAGTTTTTCTGCTATAAAAGCATCATAGTCGTTGCCGTTTTCTGCTAACCATTCTTTTCCCAGTGTTGCTAAGTCTACGCGTGTTGGAGCAATTTCCAGTTTAGCTATCGATCTCGCCAGTTCCAATAATATCTCAATAGATAAAGGTAGATTTAAGTATTTCTTTGCAAATTCTTTGTTGTTTAAAACTTCTGAGTATCTGGCATCTACAATATTTCTTCTTAAAATAACTAACTCAACATTTTTATCTAACCAAAGTGTGCCTGCAATGTTGATGAGTTCTAAGGCGCTTTTTTCTTTAGAATTCCAGTTGTTCATTTTTATTTATTGGATTTTGAATGATAGAATTTATAAATGAATTGAATAATTATACAATTACCTAATTGTATAATTAAATCTTAGCCACCAAGATAGTTTTTCAATAATTTACTTCTTGATGTAGCTCGTAATTTATTGATAGCTTTGTCTTTAATCTGACGAACACGCTCACGTGTCAATCCAAATTTTTCACCTATATCTTCTAATGACATCGGATGTTCTACACCGATTCCGAAATAGTATTTAATAACGTCTTTTTGTCTGTCTGTTAAGGTAGACAATGAACGTTCGATTTCTTTGCGTAAAGATTCTAAATATTCCAGTTGTAAATCTGTTCTTGGTGCAGACGTGTTTTCCAATACATCCAAAAGTGAGTTTTCTTCACCTTCCTGAAATGGAGCATCTACAGATACGTGACGTGCTGCCACACCTAAAGTAGTTTCAACTTCTTCTCTGGTAATTTCCAGCATTTCTGCTAATTCATCAGCCGACGGCTCACGCTCAAACTCTTGTTCTAAGTTTGAAAATGCTTTGTTGATTTTATTTAAAGAACCCACTTTATTTAACGGCAAACGTACAATACGAGATTGTTCTGCTAAAGCTTGTAATATAGATTGACGAATCCACCAAACGGCATAAGAAATGAATTTGAAACCACGAGTTTCATCAAAACGCTGAGCTGCTTTTATTAACCCTAAATTTCCTTCGTTGATTAAGTCACTTAAAGTCAAACCCTGATTTTGGTATTGCTTGGCAACGGATACCACGAAACGTAAATTTGCTTTCGTTAAACGCTCCAGTGCAATCTGATCGCCGGCTCTGATACGTTGTGCTAAATCAACTTCTTCTTCAGGAGTTAATAAGTCAACTTTTCCGATTTCTTGTAAATATTTTTCTAAAGATTGGCTTTCGCGGTTGGTAATGGATTTGGTAATCTTGAGCTGACGCATACGTTGATTTAGTTGGATGAATTTTTAAAAGAGTGCAAAGATAATGATTTTCTATTTGAATGTCAATATCTTAACATTAGATTAACGTGAATGTTTTGTAATATATTGCCTATTTTAGCAGCGTAAAAATACTCATGTTAAAACGCGTCGACAGAGTTGTTCTCGGAAGCTTCATCGTTCCTCTAATCATTACCTTCGGATTGACATCTTTCATTTTTATGATGCAGTTTCTCTGGAAATACATTGATGATTTTGTAGGTAAAGGATTGGAGACCAGTTTATTATTAAAATTAGTAGGCTTATTCACCTTAACTATCATTCCAATGGCGCTTCCATTGGCTATATTATTGGCATCAACCATGGTTATTGGCACTTTAGGCGAAGACAATGAGCTAACGGCTTATAAAACTGGCGGCTTGTCATTAATGAGAATTATGGGTAGCCTTGTGGTGTTTACACTTATTCTGGCTTTTAGTGCTTTTTACTTTTCAAACAACATATTGCCAAAAGTCCATCTTAGATTTTATTCTCTTTTGTATGATATAAGGAAACAAAAACCGGCTTTAGATATTAAAGAAGGTGTTTTTTATCGCGGAATTTCCGGATTTGCCTTGAAAATACAACGAAAAGATCCGGATAATAAAACGTTGTACGGTATTATCGTTTATGATCACTCACAAGGAAAAGGAAATGATAATGTGGTTTTAGCAGATAAAGGTGATATAGCTTTAAGTAATACCGGTGAACACCTTATTTTGACACTTTATAATGGCAAACAGTATCAGGATGTAAAGAAAAGGTCTGCTTCCGATGATGAGCAGAAAGCCGAACAAACTATTATGGAATTTAAACAATGGCGCAAAATCTTTGATTTACGTGAATTTAAAATGACGCGTACCGATCAATCGTTGTTTAAAACGCACTTCATCATGTACAATGCCAGACAATTAATGAAAGAAGCTGATTCGACAAGAAAAGATATAGAAAAAAGAATAGGTGATATCCGAATGAATAATGCTGCCTATTTTTCTACGTTAAAGAATATTCCGGATTCAGTAACACAATTGGATACAGTTCCATCAGTAGTTTCTGTAAATGATATTTTCAACCGGAATATCACGCAAAACTGTTTGGGAACGGCAAGAAGCAATCTTCAGGGTTTAGTTAGTTATACGCAATTATCAGTGAGTGACTTGCATTTTAAAGAAACCAATTATGTAAATTATTACTGCGAATGGTACCGGAAATTCAGTTTGTCGTTTGCTTGCTTAGTGCTTTTATTTGTTGGCTGTGCCATGGGTGCTATCGTTAGAAAAGGTGGTTTTGGCGTTCCAATTCTAATTGCTGTTTTATATTTTGTTTTATTCCACGTACTAAATGTGACAGGTGAGAAGTTGGCAAAAAGTTTTATAATTCCGCCGTTTGCAGGTATGTGGCTTTCTTCGTTGGTTTTGTTGCCTGTAGCCTTATTCCTTACCTATAAAGCAAATAATGATTCTGTATTGTTCAGAAGTGAATGGTATATGAATTTATTTCATGGTCTTAAAAAGATATTTCAAAAATTATTCAGTAAAAAAATCAGGGCTTGATTTATGTTTTTCTGATATTGACAATAGTGGTATTGCTTTATGCCTATGTCTTCTATCCAATGCTTTTGCGAAAGAAGGCAATTGGAAAATCTCTTAATTTTCAGTCTTATAATTTTGAGGATGAATTGCCTTTAGTGAATATTGTAATTCCTGTTTGTAATGAAGAAAAGGTAATTGCAGCAAAACTAAACAGCATTTTTAAAACGACCTATCCAAAAGAAAAATTGCGGGTTTTTATTGGGTTGGATAACTGCACAGATACCACCAAAGATATTATAGAAACGAACTATTCCATTCCTGAAGTTAAACTGATAGAATTTAAAGAACGACAGGGAAAGCCAAACGTATTAAATAAGCTTATTGCAGAAGAAATTCCTGTTGATGATTCTATTCTACTATTGACAGATGCGAATGTAATGTTCGAGCCAGACACCATTTTTGAACTGGTAAAATATTTTAAAGACCCACAAATCGGTTTGGTGGATTCTATGATTCTATCCAATCTGGTAATCAATAAAAACGAAAACGATTACTGGAATTATGAAACAGAAATAAAACAGAATGAAAGTGTTGTTTATGGTATAATTCCCGGCCCATCCGGCGGTTGTTTCGCTATTCGTAGAAATTTGTTTACTGAAATACCATCTAATTTATTGGTAGATGATTTTTTTATTGGATTTACAGTTGTGTTAAAAGGATATAAAGCTATTTTAAACAACAAAGCACGATGTTTCGAAGATGTAATAACCAGTTGGAAACAGGAATTTAGACGCAAAATCAGAATTGCCACCGGAAATTTTCAAAATTTATGGCGATTTAAAAAACAGACACTACATCCATTTTCGTCCATTGGTTTTATCTTTTTTTGGCACAAAGTGATTCGCTGGAAAACACCATTTTTATTATTGATTGTATATTACGTGTTACTGCTGGAGTTTACATTGATTATCTTAATCGTAACCTTATTTTTACCAATTATTGATGCGCTTTTGTTTACTTTTGGTGTGGAATTTAAACCTTTAAGGCGTTTTCACTATTTTATAGTAATGAATATCGCCGTATTAATCGGTTTTATAAAATTTTGTAAAGGAGTAAAAACAAATGTCTGGCAACCAACTACAAGAAACTGACAACAAATTAGACACGATAGAATCGGCTATAGAAGCAGTCAGAAACGGGAAAATCATCATAGTAGTAGATGATGAAGACCGTGAAAATGAAGGTGATTTTATCACTGCAGCAAGAAATGCAACACCGGAAATTATCAATTTTATGGCTACGCATGGTCGAGGATTGATTTGTGCACCGCTTGAAGAAGACCGGTGTGTGGAACTTCAGTTAGATTTGATGGTGAATTCTAATTCATCGCATTACGAAACACCTTTTACCGTTTCTGTTGATTTAATCGGAAATGGCTGCACCACAGGTATTTCTGCATCAGACAGGTCAAAAACAGTTAAGGCATTAATTGATAAAAATACCAGACCTGATGAATTAGGTAAACCAGGACATATTTTTCCGTTAAAAGCCAAAAAAGAAGGTGTTCTCAGAAGAACCGGTCATACCGAAGCAGCCATCGATATAGCCAGATTAGCAGGCTTCGAACCGGCTGGTTTGTTAGTAGAAATCCTGAAAGAAGATGGTGAATGTGCGCGCTTAAATGATTTATTTCCAATAGCGAAAAAATTCAACATGCCTATTATTTCCATTAAAGATTTAGTGGAATACAGATTGCAGCACGACCGTTTGGTAGAACGTATGGTGGAAGTGAAAATGCCAACAAAATATGGTGATTTCAAGTTAATTGCGTATAAACAATTATCCAGCAATGAAGAGCATTTTGCATTGGTAAAAGGCGAGTGGGAAAAAGACGAACCGGTAATGGTGCGTGTACATTCTTCTTGTATTACCGGCGATATATTAGGTTCGCTGCGTTGCGATTGCGGCGACCAGTTGCACAATGCGATGAAAATGGTTGAGAAAGAAGGCAAAGGTGTGATATTGTATATGATGCAGGAAGGACGCGGCATCGGATTTATGAATAAACTGAAAGCCTATAAATTACAGGAAGAAGGCATGGATACGGTAGATGCAAATTTAGCATTAGGTTTCAAAGCTGACCAGCGCGACTTTGGTATTGGTGCGCAGATTCTGCGTGATTTGAATGTATCTAAAATGAAACTGATAACCAACAATCCAAAGAAAAGAGCTGCCTTGAAAGGATATGGTCTTGAAATTGTTGAGAATGTGCCGATTCAAACTGTTCCGAATGAATTTAATCAGAAATATCTCGATACAAAAAGAGATAAAATGGGCCACGAGCTCACGAAAGAAATAAAATAATTTTCTTGTCGAAAAATAGTAAACGAAGTTGTTTCTTAAAAAGACAGCTTCGTTTTTTTATTGGTTAATAGTAGTATCATTTACCGGTGTGAAAAGTATATTGGATGCTTTTTCTTTTTCCATTATTTCAATTTCTTGCTGCAGTTTTTTCTTTTGTTTGGCTTTGGTGTTAAACAAGTCTTTAAAATTGTCAAAATCTTTCTGGAAAGAAATAGCACCACCGGTTCGTATTCTATCCTGATTAATGATATCGTAATTGGCCGTTCTTGCATAGGTTTTTAAACGGATGCGTCCGTCGTCTGTCACTAAATATTCCAGCACAAAATCACCAGCTATTGCTGCATTGTTGGCAGGTTGTCCGGGTAAACCGGTTGTGGTGCTGTTGCTGTTTCCAAAGTTGACATTTCCGCCAATAGTTAGAATTAATTTTCCACCTAAAATTTCCTGTTTATAGCTAAACCCAAAATTCCTGGATTCCTTAGATTCCAAATCACTTAATAAAACATCCAGTGAAGCACCTTTAATGACACTGCCGATTCCTTGTGATAAGATTTTAGAAATCTGATCGGATATTAACTGCGTTACGGTATTCGAATAGCCTGAAACTTTCTGGTCTGATGAGCCTGTCGGGAAAAATGAATTAAACAACAACAAGAAACCAGCCTGATTATTTACTTCGTTCTGATTGCTGTTTATTTCCGTTAATTTTCTGGCTAAATCGTCAGATTGCTGAATTGGTGATTCTATATTAAATCCAATTACTGTCTTGTCTAAAGTACCTGAAATTAAAAGTTTTAAATCAATAGGGAAAGTTCTGTTACGAATAGCCACCGTACTGTCAAATAAATTGCGAACTGATGCAGATTTGATGTTGTAAAGTGCATTTACATTTAATTCAGCATTCAATGGATTTCCGTTAAAGACAATCTTGCTTCCTGGTCCAATCTTAAATGTTTTATTCAAAATTCCCTGGAAATTAAAATCATATTTACCATCAATTAAATTATAAACACCACTCAAAGATAATTCACCTTTCTTATCCATTGTGAAATTGAGGTCACCATTTCCGCGTCCAACTATCTTGTCGTTGGAAGACGGATCTAAAATAATATTGACTAATGCATCCGGTGTAGCGGTAATATTCATGTTGATATTCAAACCGCTTAATTTAGATTTATAGTCTATTTTTTTGATGGTGTCTTTTGGATCCACAAAGCGAATAAATGTATAACCTTTGTCGGATGCTTTATCTGAAACCGGTAAATTAAACTCGGTGTTTTTCAGTGTCTCCAATCGGTTTACATTGATAGATATATCGTTGAAATAGCCGTCAATGTCCACATCGCCTTTTGCAAATATTTTTCCATAAAAATCCTGATTGTCATCATACGTTGTGTTCATGAAATTGTATCCAATAGGTGCACTCACGTTTACTTTATCTGCTTTCCATTCTTTAAAACCATTATGAGCAAGTTTTCCTGTTAATAAGGCAGTATTTCCAAAGTTATCATGTAACGTTACTGTACCAAAGTCGAATCCTTTGGATGTTAAAATAATTTCTTCGTTGACTAATTTAAACGTGGTACCCAGATATCTCATTTTGAGTTCTGCAGTATCAATAATTTGTGCTTGTCCGGTTAAGATTGGTTTTTTAAGATTTCCGGTAAGCTTCACTTGTCCTTTCACAAAGGCACGCGGCACGAGCAATTCTTTTTTCAACAACGCTTCCAGAAACGTAAGATTTAATTTTTCTATATCAGCATTGATGTCAAATAATTCTTTTCCTTTCACTTGCATATCATACGTTCCATCAAACGACAATTGATAGTTGTCATCTTCAATGGTTCCACCAGCTTCTACAATGCTTTTCCCGTTTCTTCCATAAATTCCATCAAGACCAATGTATTTCACTTTATAATCTAATACCTGCAAATCATTGATGGTTACATCTGCATTGGCCTGTAGTTTAGTCAGCATATTTTTCAGATTGACGGTTCCGGAAAGTGTACCGTTTTTAATGGCTCCGGTAGTGTCTACCAGCTGACCGATATCCGACAAGCTCAAATTGAAAATATTAATTTTAGCATCAGAAAGCGTGTTTCTGCCGTTTTGGATATTTATTTTTTGATCACCTTCAATCAAGGAGAAATTGTGTGCAATAAAAATACTATCCACTATAGTGAGCTCATTGCCTTGTTGCACCTGCCAGATTTTGTTATTTAGTTTTAATTTCGAATCAATAATTCTGGCTATAATACTGTCTTTCTTAAAATCAAGCGTTGATAAAAGTCGAACGGCATTATCTGACGTATCGTTTGAGATACTTAGGTTTGTTAATAGTTGTTCTAACGAACTGTTTAATCCAAGCTTTATTTCTTTAATATCCGTTTTTTTAACTCTCAGGTTGTTTATGCTGCCGTTTAAAAGGAGGTCGGAACTGTTTGTGTTGCCTTCCAGAAAAATATCATTAAATGCAATATCGCTGTAATTTGCAGAATCCATTTTAGCAGTTAATTCAAGGATATTCTGACTGGTATTTATGCTGGCATCTAAATCAAGTTCACTGATGTATTGCAGTTTAGGAACAAATACTTTTATTAAACCAAAATCTGATTTTAGTTTTATACTGGCATCTAATTGCTGTGGTTTTGAGAGTTTAAAATCTTTAGCAGTTGGTTTTATTAATTGTGAATAATTGCTCAGAAAAACTTTCATGGATGGAACAATACTTAGCGGATCAAAATCGCCATTTACATTTGCATTAAACTGGTCGGAAGTAATGGTATAATCTTTTATAATTCCATCATTATTCATGTTGATATCCACATCAGATAAGACCAGCATATCTTTGGTGTTTTGAAGGATGATGTTGCTAAATATACCGGTTCCGGTAAAATTATCTATGCTATTTCCTTTTCCATGTATTTCACCGTCTAAAGAAACAATAAGAGTATCTTTAGTTAAATTAAGCTGATGCAGGTCTGCATTTTTAATACTGGTTATGAAGTCAAACTTTGGCAATGAATCATTGAAATCTGCTGTGCCGTCAAAATCTACCAGGAAACAATCATCATCAAAAAATGCTTTTCCTTTAAATTTCTTTTTAACAATCAGGCCATCCACTTTTATTTTATCGAATACAAATCCGTTGAAATAAAAATTACGAATGGTTCCGGTTAGTTTTGTATTTAAATCTTTAGCGCTAAATCCATTTCCATCAGCATTGATATCTAAATCAACCGTTCCCAATAATTTTTTATTGCCGGTAAGTTCTGCCAGATTTAAATTAGTGGCAGATATATTTCCGGAATATTTTGGTGCTTGATTTTTAGGAAAACTCATTCTGATATCTGTAACCAGACTTCCAAGATTATCTGTTTTTAACGATCCTTTTGCCACAAAATCATTGATGAAACCAAAGTAGGTTCCTTTAAATGTGATGTTTCCTGAATTGTCGAGTTGTTTCGGCAGTTTTACAAAAGTCAGTATTTGTTTTAAATCTGTTGGATTGGTTCTGAGTTCATTAACTTTCAGATCAAACAGCGTTTGCTGAACATTTGGAAGTCCTTTGATGTTTCCGGTAACATCAATGACTGTGTTTTTACCAGCAGTAATATATAATTGTTCAGTTCTTAGATTAGATAATTTTCCTTTCACCATCCCGCGCATATAAACATCTTCCGGAACATATTTTTGAACTTTCGGTGCAAATACGGCAACATCTTTAGACCTGACATGTGCTTCACGAATGTCAGCCTTCATAATTACTTTGTTTTCAAAATCACTGAAAGATCTCCATTCATCAGAAAACTGAATAGATAAATTTCCTTTCAGGTGAGAATTATTAAAAGCCAGGTCTGTATTATCAAGATAGATACCATTATTATCCAGCAATGCATTCGCGTGTAATTTTTTCACATTCAGATTGTCGTCGCAAACAGCATTTAATTCTTCAATATTGACATGCATCCCGGTTGAATCCCATTTATAATCTTTAACATCCAGATTGATATGGTGAATATTCATCTGGCTGATCATAAACGTTCCCGCTTTCTGGTCTTTCTTTTTAAAATCCAATGCATGATTACCATTTTTCATGATTAATTCATCCACATTGATATTTAATTTTTTTCCTAAACCTTGAACGTCAAAGCCTTTACTTTTTTTGTTTGGATCTTTTATTTTTTCTATCTCGTTGTAATCTGTCAGCTTAAAAAACGGATCTATTAATTCCACTTTTTTAGCATCAATTTTCAGTTGATTAATATTGAGTTCGCGAATATCAAAAAACACTTTAGTAAAACGAATATCCATTCGTTTATCTGTATGCGGATCATCCAATACCAGATTTGAGTTGGTTAGTACTAATTTATTCAGTTTGAGTTCTAAAGGTTTACTATCTTTCTTTTGTTTGGGTTTCGTATCTTTTGATTTAAACTGATCCAATAAAAACTGAAAATTATAAGTGCTGTCATTTTTTGCACGATAGCCGTTAAATTTCAGGCCATCCAGGCTGACATTGTCAATATAGATTTTACTTTGACGTATACTGCCAATTTGATCCAGTAACGTTTTTCCAAGCATCAGGTCAACATCCAGTTTTTTAGCAAATAAAATTGTATCGCTTTTGCTTTTTTGAGAGGATAAATAAACGTTATAAATTTCTACAGTTCTCAGGAAGTTGATACTTACAGAATCAACTTTCACTTCACTGCCTGTTTGTTTTGATAAATATTCACTTACTTTGTGAACCAAATACGTTTGAACTTTTGGTTGTTGAATTAAATAGAAGGCTGAAATAAACAGAATAAGAAGCAATAGTAGAATTACTAAAACCGTTCTGAATGTATATTTGAAGAATTTTTTCAATAGAAGTATAAAAAGTTGCTAAAATACGATAAAAATACCCAAAAATTATGCCTGAAATAGTCATATTAGCAATAGAGTCATCTTGTGATGATACATCTGCTGCTGTATGCATCGATGGAAAGGTGGTTTCCAATCTTACAGCTAACCAGAAAATACATGAACAATATGGTGGTGTAGTGCCTGAACTTGCAGGAAGAGAGCATACCAAAAATATCATTCCGGTAGTGGCAGAAGCTATTAAAAAGGCAGGAATTTCTAAAAAAGATATTAATGCAGTCGCATTTACGCGCGGACCGGGTTTGATGGGTTCCTTGCTGGTAGGCGGCATCTTTGCAAAGTCTTTTGCGCAGGCACTGCAAATTCCGTTAATAGACGTAAATCATATGCAGGCACATGTTTTAGCACATTTTATTGATAAACCTACACCAAAATTGCCGTTTTTATGCTTAACCGTTTCCGGCGGACACACACAAATTGTATTGGTAAAAGATTATTTGGATATGCAGGTAATTGGTGAAACAATAGACGATGCTGCCGGTGAAGCTTTCGATAAAACGGCCAAAATGCTGAATTTGCCTTATCCTGGTGGACCATTAATTGATAAATACGCGCAGTTGGGAAATCCAAATGCGTTTAAGTTTACAGAGCCACAGATTGAGCACCTCAATTTTTCCTTCAGCGGACTAAAAACGAATATTTTATATTTTCTTCAAAAGGAAACTAAATCGAATCCTAATTTCATTTCTGAGCGACTAAATGATATCTGTGCTTCTGTTCAACACACCATTATATCTGTTTTGATGAAAAAAATAATAAAAGCTGCTGAAGAAACCGGTATTAATGAAATTGCCATCGCTGGTGGTGTAAGTGCAAATTCTGAATTGAGAAAGCAATTGAAAATAGTAGGAGATAAGTATCAGTGGAATACATACATTCCTGATTTTCAGTATTGTACAGATAATGCCGGTATGATTGCTATAACTGCTAATTTTAAATATTTAAAAGCTGATTTTTGTGCATTGGATATTCCAATTCAGGCAAGATTGCACTTTTGAACAAAATCTTCATAATTGTTTTATAATGTTTAGATAAAACTATTTATTTTTACCAAACGTTCGTTTGATATAAAGCTAATAATTATGAAAAACTTTACAATTTCCGTCTATTTTATGCTGATTGCTTCCGTTGCATTTTCGCAATACAATGTAGGCTTCAGGTTTATAACTGTACGAGACCAATCTCGTTTCAGAAACATTATCACCAATATTTATTATCCGGCGGCAACAGCAGGCACGAATGTTCCTGTTTTAGATAATGGTACTAAATTTCCGGTGGTATCATTTGGGCACGGATTTTTAATGTCATCTCTGGCATATCAGTGGTTAGCACAGTCATTGGCTTCAGCAGGATATATTGTCAGCTTTCCGGCCACCGAAGAAGGCACACCCAATCATGCAGAATTTGGCAGAGATGAATTGTTCGTAGCACGTATTTTAAGAAATTACGGTGATACAGCCACTTCATTTTTATATCAGAAAACAAATGGCTACACAGCCGTTGGCGGACATTCCATGGGTGGCGGTGCTTCTTTTCTGGCAATGAATGGCGTTTCGGATATTACCACATTTTTCAATTTCTCTGCAGCAGAAACTTTTGGCATTTATGGAATTGTAGCCACGGAAGCTGCTAAAAACATTACCAGACCAGGATTGATATTTACAGGTTCTAAGGATTGTGTGGCACCACCGGTGGGCAACAGCAAAACCATGTATCAAAATCTGAAATCAGAATACAAATTTTTTGCTAACATTAAAGACGGCTCACATTGTCAGTTTGGCGACCCAAACAAAACGGTATGCGAAGTTGGAGAATTAGTAGCTTGTTTTGGTACTACCTATATTTCTGCAGCTGTACAGCAAAGTAAAACACTTGCTTTATTAAAACCATGGCTGGATTTTGGTTAAAAAGAGATTGCAACGCCATCACTACTTTCTATAATAACGCAACGTCTAACTTGTCTTCCATAGATACCTTACAATCAAAAGTGATCAACTGCAGTGCATTAGATATAACAACCGGAATACGTCAAAACAAGAATTTAAAAGCAGAATTATTCCCAAATCCGTCAAATGGCACCTTTATGCTGACAGTGAAGGAGAATTACGCAACGGCTGTATTAACCTTGTTTGATATAACAGGAAAAATTATAGACTCAAGAGTATATAAGAATGACAACACGATTCAGTTAGATTATTCATACCTGGCAAAAGGCATGTATCAACTACAACTGGAAACAGATAATGGCAGCTATATCTCGAAAGTTTTAATTAAGTAATAGTATAAGCATTCCTCATTGAAAATATAGTTTAGTATTTTAAACATTTTATACTGTTTTTAGTAATTATTTTTTCAAAATAAAGAACTTCATGTTGGAACTTGCAGGATGTAAAGAAGCGTGGGATGGCAAAAATCGCCAGCTGAGCGTGGCTGCTAGCGTAGAGCGATATTTTTGCCTTGTCTTTTTTGGTTACTTTTTTTGACTAAGAAAAAAAGTGACAAAGGTCTGAACTTGATAATCAAATGAATAAAAAAGTCTTCTTGTTAACTTATTCCCTATAACAAATTATTTTTACTTATTTTGTCCGCTACACCTTTATAAAATATGGAAAGAGTCAAGATTCATCTGCCGGAACGTTTTTTATATACACATCAGTTTCTCATAAAACAGGAAGATATCAATGAAGCCAATCATATGGGAAATGAACGAATACTGGTGTATGCAAACCGTATACGTGAACAGATGTTCCAACATTTGAATTTAAAATTGAACGATGAAAAAAATGGTCATGGTACCATTGTGGCCAACCATAGCATACACTATAAAAATGAAGGTTTTTTAGACGATGTGATTATCTGTAACGCTGGTGTAAGCACTGTTACTGAATGTAGTTTTGATCTTATTTTTCAGTTTGTAAAACAAGATGGTAAAGTGCTGGCTTTGGTTCGCACCGGTTGTGTGTATTATGAATACAGTCAACGAAAAATAAGACCCTTGCCGGAAGATTTTATACAGGTATTTTTAAACAACTAAACATTTAACATGGATTTCAAAAATTTGATACTTACTGTTGAAAACAAGGTGGCGCAACTGGTCATCAACCGACCGGAAAAAGCAAATTCCATGACGGAAGCTGCCTGGAACGAATTAAAAGAAGCATTGATTTATTGCGATGAAACACCGGAAATACGAGCCATCGTTTTCAGCGGAGCAGGCGAGAAGCTCTTTTGTGCAGGTATAGATTTGCAAATGCTGATGACCACTAATGAAAAAACAAATGATGCATGCGAAGGCAGAAAGCGCGAAAAATTCAGAAAGTTTTTGTTAGACTTTCAGGAAATCATCACCACCTTTGAAAAAATAAACAAGCCTGTTTTGTCGGCTGTGCACGGCGGTTGCATCGGTGCCGGACTGGATATGATTTCAGCGACGGATATGCGTTATTGCACGGCAGATGCGTATTTCTGCATCAAAGAAATTGATTTAGGAATGGTGGCCGATATCGGTACGTTGCAGCGACTGCCAAAAATTATTCCGGACGGCATCGCACGCGAGCTTGCCTACACCGGCAGAAATCTGACAGCTGATGAAGCATTGAAATGCGGATTAGTAAATAAGGTGTTTGATAACAAAGAAACCATGCTGAAAGAAGTGACAGCCATTGCAGAAACCATTGCATCAAAGTCGCCTTTGTCTGTTCGTGGCACCAAAAGAAATATAGTATTTACAAGAGACCATACCGTGGCAGAAAGTCTGGAATATATAGCCAACTGGAATGCTGCCTATTTTTATTCTAATGATTTACTCGCTGCCTTTCAGGCAAGTATGACCAAGCAGCAGCCAACGTTTAAGGATTAATAGTAAAAGAAAAATAAGTACCATTTACGAAATGCAAAGAAGTATATACAATACACTTTGGCGCGAGAGTTAGCGCTGCGCTCTCGTGTCTACAAAATCCGTCGGTCTCCGACCGCTAACGAAAGCTGAAGTAGAAAAGTTATAGTTGAATTTATTCAGCATTTATTATATTTATAGGAGAATCCTGTTTGTTCAGGATTAGTTTGAGAACCTTAGCATTATAAATAAAGCATTGCAATGAATTATTGTAATTATAAATGGTGCTTTTGTGGAATGCGGTTGGAAACCGCCAGAATCAACAGACACG
>DAOORG010000024.1:6213-17122 GCA_035389165.1 Chitinophagales bacterium | reverse complement strand
TTTAATTATGCCTTGCGGAAAAAAAAGAAAGCGTCATAAAATTGCGACGCACAAACGTAAAAAGAGACTAAGAAAAAACCGTCACAAGAAGAAGTAAGTCGCAAGTCGTAAGTTATAAGTTGTGAGCTATAAACTCTCACGACTCACGACTCACGACTAATAAACTCATCAACAATGATTAAAGAATTAGTAATACACGCTAATTCCAAAGGTGTTGAAATTGCTCTTCTCGAGAATAAAAAATTAGTCGAATACCATCTTGATGCGTACGAAAAAGAAGGTTTTGCAGCCGGTGATATCTACCTAGGTAGAGTGAAAAAAATAAATCCCGGATTAAATGCTGCCTTTGTAGATATCGGTCACGATAAAGATGCTTTTATACACTATTCAGATTTAAGTCCGTATATCCGTTCTGTCCGTAAGTTCAGTTCGGAAGCATTCAGGGCTGAGCAATCGCACTTATTGGATAAATTTGAGTTTGAACCCACTATTCAAAAGGATGGTTTAATGACGGATGCTTTGGAAAAAGGAGATATCCTTGTTTTCCAAATTTCAAAAGAAGCCATCTCTACGAAAGGTCCACGCCTTACCTGCGAGCTTTCCATTCCAGGAAGATATGTTGTATTGGTGCCTTTTACCAATTCCGTTGGAATTTCCAAAAAAATAGATAAACCTGAGGAACGTGAACGCCTGATTCAGGTGATGCAAAAAATCAGACCAAGAAATTTTGGGTTTGTAGTGCGTACCAATGCAGAAGGTGTTGGTCCGGATGAACTGAAGCACGATGTAGAGAACCTGATGAACAAGTGGAAAGTGATGACGGAAAATATCAAATACCAGAATCCACCAAAACTGTTGCTCAAGGAAATGAATAAAACATTTTCCATTGTGCGTGATTTGATGAACGACAGTTTCTCAAAAATTATTACGGATAATCCTTCTTTACACGGCGATTTAAAAGCGTATATAAAAGAGCACGCGCCGGATCAGGTGTCTATCCTGAATAAATATGATGATGCTACACCGTTGTTTGAAACGTTTGATATCAGCCGACAGGTAAAAACGGCCTTTGGAAAAACCGTGACGCTGAAAAGTGGCGCGTATGTGATTTTGGAACACACAGAAGCTTTGCACGTAATAGATGTGAACAGCGGACCGAAAGTGAAAAAAGACATTGCACAGGATACGCTGGCATTTAATATCAATGTGGAGGCCGCACAGGAAATTGCACGTCAATTGCGATTGCGCGATATTGGCGGAATTATTGTGATCGATTTTATTGATATGAAAGCTGCAGAGTATAAGCATAAATTGTATGAAGCAATGCTGGAAGCGATGAAACCGGACAAAGCCAAACATGTTATATTACCTGTCAGCAAATTCGGTTTGATGGAAATCACACGTCAGCGCATGAAAGAGCAGGTAGTGGTAGATACGCGCGAGCCGTTATTGCATGCAAACAGTAAATACAGAGTCGACCAGCCACTACAGATTATAGATAATATAGAAATGGAACTCAACCATTTAAAGTCTCATAAAGAGAAAAATTTCCTGTTGTATGTGCATCCGTTTATTTATGCATTTATGAAAAAAGATACTTTTTCTTTCAGAATGAAATGGTATTCTAAAATAGGAAAAATTGTACGACTGGTGCAGGATTCTTCGCTGAGTTTAGGTGAATATAAACTAATGACAAAAGGCGGCGAGAAAGCTTAGTTGTCAGCCTTTTTTTACAATATGATGCTACCGTAAATACAAATGCTATTTTCGGTATTACTTACCAACTGTGTAGTTGGTCTTGTCTAATTCACCTAAAATTATCTCTTTAATCTTTAGAGTTTCAGGATTTAAAAAAATATTTAATTTCTCATTTTTGTATACTAAAATACTGGCGTCTACATAGTATTCACTCAGCCAATTTAAATCATCAGTTAATTCTAATTCTGGCTGTCCTAAATCAGTTATAATTTTTTCTTTACCAATGTTACTAATGGTTTTAATGTATTTTCTTGACATTCTCATTTTTTTGATGTGAGCATCTTTTATCTCAAGAGACAAGCCACCGGCTAAATGAATCCAGCCATCATTTTCTTTTATTTGTTTAAACCTTTCTTTTATGGTAAAATCTGAATTCTCACCTCCGTTTTTTTTCACATAAATATCATTGATTTCATAGAAATCAATTTCGGATAAGGTGCCATTAATCTTTAAATTATTAATTCTGAAAGATTCAACAGGAAATTCTGCAGTTAAGATGCGTTCTAAAATTGTGGTGTCGAATTGAATCATAGACTTCGTATTGTATTTACAAAGTAATGTATGGAAAAATAACGGTTTTAATTGTAAAAGCTATAATAATATAATGTGTTTAATAAGTATTTAATTGTCAGAATTTCTTCTTCTTTCTTCACCAATATTTTATCTACTTACATTCAAAATCCAAAATAAATATACTAAAATTAGATTAAAATCCAAAATTATTATGTATTTTTAGGATTATAATCCAAAATAATGATAGTTCGTACTCAGTTAAAATACGCACAAGACCGATTATTTAAAGGCAAAGCATTGCTTGTTTTCGGTCCGAGACAAGCAGGAAAGTCTACATTTGTGGCACAATTACTAGCCCAAAATAGTAAGAAAAAAGTGTTGCAATTAAACGGTGATGATGATGATACCAGAGAATTGCTTGCCAAGCCGAACAGCACTAAACTAAAAAATATCATTGGCAACAATGAAATACTTTTTATTGATGAAGCACAACGTATTCAGGATATTGGCATCGTTATAAAAATAATAATTGACCAGCTAAAAACAGTACAAGTTATTGCTACCGGTTCATCTGCTTTTGAATTGGCTAATAAAACCAACGAGCCATTAACCGGCAGAAAATACGAAATGTATTTGTTCCCATTTTCATATAGTGAATTAGTGAATGAATTTGGTTTTATAGAAGAAAAGCGACAATTAGAACAAAGATTAATTTATGGCGCATATCCTGAAATAGTTGTAAATGCTAATGATGCAGAAGAACATATAAAATTACTGGCAAATAGCTATTTGTATAAAGATTTATTTAGATTAGAACAAATCAGCAAGCCTGCATTGTTAGAGAAAATTGTAAAAGCATTGGCTTTGCAAATTGGCAGTGAAGTAAATTATAACGAGCTTAGTCAATTAGTACAAGCAGATAACAAAACTATTGAGAAATATATCGATTTATTAGAAAAAGCTTTTGTTGTATTTCGATTGCCTGCGTTGAATAAAAATGTTAGAAATGAGATTAAAAAAGGTAAAAAATTTTATTTTTATGATAATGGAATTATCAATGCAGTGACCGGAAATTTTTCACCAATTCATAAACGATCGGATGTGGGTCATTTATGGGAAAATTATGTAATTAGCGAACGCAGGAAATATTTATTTCAACATCAACTTAGCTATGAATCTTATTTTTGGCGAACCACACAACAACAAGAAATAGATTATATAGAATTACAGAAAAACAATTATTTAGCTGTTGAAATTAAATGGAATCCGAAATCGAAAGTAAAATTTTCTACAACCTTTTCAGGTGCATATAAACACAAAGAATTAGTGGTAACGCCTGAAAATATAGAAGAATTACTTATGTAAATATAAAAAGGTGTTCAAAAATGAACACCTTTTTATATTTGCCAACTGTCAATTGAATTTAAATCGTCATAATCTCTTCTTCTTTCACCACCAGCATCTTGTCTACTTTCGTATTGTATTCGTTGGTTAACTGCTGAATGGTTTCTTCAGAATCTTTGCCTATATCTTCACTTAAGCCATTTTTCACCAGATCTTTTATCATTTCATTGCCGTCTTTTCGTGCATTTCGAATGACAATCTTCGTTTGTTCGCCGTGGCCTTTGGATTGTTTTACCAAATCGCGTCTGCGTTCTTCCGTCATCGGTGGAACTGATAATCGGATATTTTCACCATCGTTTTGTGGTGTAATGCCAATATTGCTTTGAAAAATAGCACGTTCAATATCGCCGATGATTTTTCGTTCAAATGGAGCTACCAGTAAGGTTCTGGCATCCAGCAGTTTGATACTTGCTACCTGATTAATCGGAGTTGGAGAGCCGTAATATTCAACTGTAATGCCTTGCAGCATATCCGGACTTGCTTTGCCGGCACGTACTTTGCGCAATTCTTCTTCCAAATGTTTCAATGCCTTAAACATTGCGTCTTTTGTTTCATCCAGAATCATTTGTACTTCTTCTTCCATCGTCGTTATTTTTTCAGAGGCAAATATAAAAGAAATTGTTTGCCGATGCAATAAAAACCACAGCTGTAGAATAGAAATCTATACATCTTATGAGCTACCGTTTAAACGGATAGAATATTTGCCAGAAAACAGACGCGTGTACCGGATTTTTTTCAATGCCAACTTCCATGTTTTCCGGTTGATGGTAATGCCTGTAAGTGCCGAATAATTTATCCCAAAATAAGGTTACCGTACTGAAATTATATCCTATTAAATTTTCCGGCGTTTTTAGGTGATGCATATAATGTATTTTTGGAGAGACAAAAAAATATTCCCACCAAACCGGAAAATCAAGCTTGATATTGCAATGTGTCAGGAAACTGAAGATTCCTAAAGTATAACCCATTATGACCACTACTTCTTTCGGCGGACTTAAAAAAGCTAATGGAAAAATAGTTAAAAACAGATAAGGTACAGCATCGAAGAATAAATTACTACGGTTGCTCTTCAAAAGATGCATGGTGTTGCTACTGTGATGTACAGCATGAAACATCCATAAAAAATAGAGTGTGTGAGAAAGTCTATGAAATAAATAATAAAAAAAATCAAACACCAAAAAGGCCAAAAGTACCTGGAAAATAAATGGAATTTCTGCAGGCCAAATGGAAAAATGAATATTTAATTTCATTTTTATAAGTTGAAGTAAACTGTTTGCTTTTACGATTACCAAGGTATTAAACAAGTATAAAAAAATGTCATTCCAGCTTTGCTTGTCTTTGTAAAATAACCAGTCTTTTCTAAACGGGAAAAGTATTTCCAATAATAAACAAATAAACAGGAAAGATATTGAACACAAAAACAATGCTTTTTCTACAGGGAAATTTAATTGTACTAAAATGTATAAACTTCCATATGCATAGAGCACCAGAAAATAAACTAAGAATTTAGGTAACATCTTATTGCGTAGCATGAGTTTCTGATTTTAGTTTTAAAAATCTCTTTTCAAAAAACTCATACGATAGAGTAGCAATTAAAATGGTAAGAGCAGTTATTGTTAATGTAACAGCTATTCTTGTTGAGAGTGAACTCGTATCTAAACTCCATTTTTTTATTTGATATATTATGATGGCAATGGCAAAATTGTGGTAAATATAAATGCCGTAAGATATTTTCCCGAGATAAGAAATAACTTTATTTTCTAGCAACACTGTCTTGTTTTCTATGGCATAAATCATAATGATGCAAAACAGAAAACAATATAATTCACGTACAAACCAATAGAAAAAAATGGACTTTGCAATCATAAAAACAAAGACAGCACATGCTGTAAATGCAACGTATTTATTGCAATAGCCAATTATTTTCTGCGAATGGTGTATGTATAAATAAGCACTTAAAGAACCAAGTAACATGCAGCAAAAAGAATTTACAGAAATGAACATTAATACAAACACGAATACTTTATAGTTAGAGATTTTGAGCAGCAGTAAAAATACAACCGGTAAAAAATAATAACCAACAGTTAGTGTTGACAGTGTTTTTACGGTTTCTCTTGCTTTCCATAATACAAGTGGAATGGTCATGTAAAATAATTCTTCCACGCCAATGCTCCATAGATGCGGAGCCGGATAAAGTGTTGAGTTCGATAAGCCGGAACAGATTACAGCAATCTGAGGAATGAAAAATAGATAACTGGTGAATGCGGTTGCCCAGGAAATATTTTCATCAAAAATTACAAACCTGCCGGTCATTTGTGCCGGTAAGTCATTCAACATTGTGCCCATCGATAAATTGGGTATAATCAGCCAATACAGTATTATTGCCAGAAAATACAATGGCCAGATTCTTAAGATTCTTTTGAAATAAAAAAGCTTTAATCGGATGGTATTCGTTTTTTGTTTTTCAATAAGTAAATAATACGTAATCAGAAAACCACTCAACGTAAAGAACAACGAAACCGCAATCTCACCGGCAACATAAAGGTATGGTGCATCGGATAAATAATTCGGCAATCCGTTATGTTGCTTTATGGCAGCCGTGTGCAATATGATTACCATAAATGCCAGTAAAAAACGGATGCCGTTTAAATTGTTGAAATATATTTTCATTTATGGTTATTCAAAGTAGTTGCTTACTGATTTTTTCCTAAAATGCTTTCCATATATTTTTTGTGTTCCTGATTAAGAATCACGTCACAATGTACATTTGCGGTGTCTTCTCTTACACTGTTCAGCGCTGCTATAAACCGCTTGTTGTTTGCTTGTTTTGTGCCTCTGAAAGCAATCTGCGGAAAGTTGCCAAAATATGTTGCCTTTTCAAGTGCTAGTTCAATGATGTCGTCAGAGGAAGCAATCGTGTTCAGTAATTTGTATTGTAGTGATTGTTCAACAGTTAACGTTTTACATTCATAACAGATTTCCTGCATCGCAAATCGTCCTAAAATATATTCAGTCATCAGGCCTCCTAATGTACAGGCAACGCCATTTTTTAATTCAGGCATCAGGTATCTGGTGTTGCTCGTGCCAATGCGATAGTCGGTACACAATGCTACCTGAAATCCAACGCCGATTGCGTAATGATCAATTGCCGCTACCAGTGGTTTGCTAAAAGATAATAGCTGAATATAAAAGTCAACGATGTTGTTTAGGTAGGTTGCAATAATTTCTTTGCTGTTTAATTCTTCCATGATTTCTTTAAAATCACCACCTGCACTGAATGAGCGATTTTTTCCACCATATAGTATCACGGCTTTAACCGATTCGTTTTTATCAGCTTCAATTAATAAAGTTGTCAGTTCACGTTGCATCGCTGCATTAAACGGATTTTGAGGTTTTGGATGGTTAAACGTCAGCAGCAATACATCTTGGTGCATTTCAGATAGAATCAACATATGCTTTAGATTTTTGGATGAGTGATGGTAAATTTATTTCAGATATAGTTTTATCCTGAACGAAAAATGCTTCATACAGATAATACAAAAAAACAGACTTAAGAATATAGCCGTTCTCATTTTCGATATTCAGCACTTTAGAAAATAATTTATCGATACTGGTGCCGTGTGTCAGCGCGGTTTTTCTGTTCCAGGCAATGTCAGGATGTGTGAGTTTTTTTTCTTCCGACATACTTCTTAAAATTATTTTTTCAGTAGTATTGTTTTGAATACAGGCTAATGGCAATGATAAAGCAAAATCAATCAATGCTTCGTTCCAAAACGGATAAAGTAATTTGCTGTTAAATGAAGCGGCTAAGTAAGGACTCAATTCTCCTGTCCACGAAGTGCGTCTGCACCAGGCGGCATTTATCTTGCCGATGTCTGTATCGTTTTGCGGCTGATGCATGTTGCCTAAAATCAAATCAGCACCATAACCGGTATAGCAAACTGCAGAATAAGTTGATGCATGTTTCAGATAGTGATAGAAAGCTACAAAGCCTTCTGCATATAACGGATCGCAAATTTCATTATAAAAAACTGAATGCATTAATCCTTCGCAGAACATGTTGTCATCTATATAGATTTCATGATGCACACTGCGATGTAGTTCGGAAGAGATTTTTGCTTTTTCATATTCGTTACCAAATTCAGTTCCGATAGAAAAAGTGTGAACTGTCTTATATCGTTGTGCAAGCAATCCTAAAATAGTACCTGAGTCAACACCACCGGAAAGTGCCAAAGATACCGTTTTGTCTGCAGGTGTTTCAGTAATAGTAGCGTCAGAAAGAATGTGATGCAATTTGTTTTTTGCTTCTTCAAAATCTATAGCAACGGTTTTTGAATTTATTTCTTTAAGTGTGGTTGATTGTATAATTGATGGAGTTTCTAAAGAGAATTCATACAGTGTTCCCGGAATTGCTCTATTGCAATCCTGCAGAAATGAAAATGTTTGTGGTACGGCGCTGGTGTATGTATATCGATAGCTTTCAACAGGTATCATTTTTCTGTTAAACAACGTCGTGTTTCTAAAAGCTTTAATTTCGGAAGTAATAAAAATCTGATTTTCCTGTTGAAGAATATATCCTGGAATATGTCCTGTTAACGAGATAAAGAATAATAATTTAGTTTCCGTCAATACAAATAAAACAAAACTGCCACGCAGTTCAGCAATTTTTTCTATAGTAAAGGTATTGTTTAAAACAGTGGAGGCATTTTCAATTGTACCAATATAAGCAACAGATAATTCGTTAATTTTTTGGAAGGAAATTTTAGGATCAAAAATAAAAGTAGCCTGCTTTTTTGAAACAGCATCCGATAGGCCAATTGAAAGATTAGACGCAATAACGGAACAGTCAATTTGCAAATCTCCAATATGTATAAAGTAAGATGCCGTATTATTTATCATAATAATTCTTATTTAAGACAAATATAAGCATCTCTGTAGGTTGCAGCTTTGTTAAATTCATTTTTGTAAATTTGAACATAATTTAGAATACTTTTTGGTACAAATAAACAACTGTGTCATATAAAAATTAACGCAATTTATTTTTATTATATTGATTATGAGTGTTTTATTTGTGTATTTTAGGCAATATTGTCATAAAAAATTAATGCCTTAATAATCGTAATCCTGATAATGAAATTTAAATCTATTGTTTTTAATAAAAAACTGTTATAAGTTGTGTTTCGAATTTTGGCATATTCAATGCGAAAGATAAACATCATTTAAGATAAGAAAAAATAGACAATGCATCTTCAATTTCCATTAACGAGTTCTGGTATTGGCATCATGGCTACTGATGTTGAGTCGGCTGATTTTTTTTTAAAAAGCAATATCGAAAAATTACTGGAAGAGTATCATTTTGTTGTCATTAAAAAGCTAGATTGGACCACCGGAAAATTGCATGATTTTTTAGAGCAGTTTGGAGAATTGGTAAAAAACGAAAAACGAAAAGACGAAACAATGCTTACATTGGATGGCAGCCAGCACGCAAAAGAAGTATTGCGCGGAACAGGTAGGATGCCATTACACAGAGACGGATTACTTATGAATGTCGATGTAAAATATGTAGGCATCTATTGTTTGCATGTAAATGAACTGGAAAATGGCAGAACCTATATCAGCGACTCTGCAAATGCTTTTAATGAGTATCCTGAAGAAATAAAAGAAACATTACTCCAGAACGGATTAGAAGCGATGCCGTTTGATACTGCTTACTACCTGAAAAATGAAAATAAATACTATCATTTTGATGGTGTTATATCAAAAAACAACAAGACTTTGCCAAATGGCGGATTGCATTTTAAAAAAGAGGAAAGGGCAAGTTACCATTTAAGATTTTCGAATGTTGATGAAGAAAAATCATACGAATATTTTGAAACGCTGGAGAAAATACTCGAAAGTCCAGCCTACACGTATTATCATACCTGGGAAACGGGTGATTTAATATTGTTTGATAATTATTATGTAATGCATGGTCGCGAAAGTTATAGCGGCGAACGAAGCCTGATTCAAATGCAGGTAAAAAATTAATGTCAAGTTCCATAAAATATATAAAGCCATTTGACGGCATGCGCGGAATCGGTGTGTTGATGATTATTCTGTACCATTTTCCGGGAAAGTACATTACCATTTCGCATGGCTGGGAATTTATGCAACTGTTTTTTGTCATGTCAGGCTATCTCATAACCATGGTTTTGCTCGAAGACAAAAGCAAATATTCATTTAAAGACTACAGTCTCTTTTTTTATTTAAAACGAATTTTGCGCTTGTTTCCTTTGTACTTCGCGTATCTCTTTTTTTGGATAATTGTTTTTATTTTTTCTAAAGGAATTGTACTGCTGCAGCTGGCTTCTAAAGAAGTGGTGCAGCATGCACCTTATTTGTTTACGTATACCTATAACTATATGACATTCGTTAATTATTTTATGGGTTGGGATTATAAAGCAGGTATTATAACCACACATTTATGGACACTTTCTGTAGAAGAACAGTTTTATCTGGTTTTTCCATTTTTTGTTTATTTTCTTGAAAAAGAAACACTAAAAAAAGTAGTTTTAGCAGCCATTATTGTCGCACCTGTTTTCAGGATATTTTTTTATTTCTATTTAAAAGACATCAACCCAAACGATATTTCATGGGTTTCCCAAAACCTAATTCGGATTCCTTTTTCGCAAATGGACTCAATCGCTATTGGTGCGGCACTGGCTTTGTTTAAGCTGGATTGGATAAAAAAACCGGTGCGTATTTTTTGGATAGCCACTCTTGCCGTTGTGATGGTGTATGCAGGAAATATTGCGTATGTTTATTTTGTTGAAGGCACTGATTATTACACCATCACTTTTGGGAAAAAACTGGCAGAAAACTGGATAACACACAACTATTTATTTTCATATCTGATATCTTTAGTAAACATCTGGTGTGCACTTGCGCTGTACTGCGTTATTAAAGGAAATACGGTAAAATGGTTGCTCGAGAATGCCGTGCTTGTTTTTATCGGAAGACTGTCATACGGAATTTATATCCTGCATTTGCCTATAATGTTTACATTCGGAATCCTGATAAATTCCATTCCATTTGTCAGAAATCATGCAAATAATATTTTCGTAGAAGCTGCTGTTCTAGGATTGTTTCTGCTTGTTTTGTTAGTTATAACGTACATAAGTTTCCACTATTTCGAGAAAAAATTTATAAATATGCGACATCGGATATTTGTGCCTAAATTGCTTTAATTTTAACA
>DAOORG010000024.1:0-6113 GCA_035389165.1 Chitinophagales bacterium | reverse complement strand
GATTGTATTGAAATGGATGCAACCACTGTTGTCGCCACTATTAATGCACGTTATCATATTAAACAGATTTCTGCTAATGGAGTACAGCCACAGCCAACAAAAATATATCTTTCGTCGTCAGGTTCTACCGGTAAGCCTAAGATTTTCGGGTTCACGCAAGAGCAGTTATTACAGCAATTTTTAAATGTGGCAGCTGCATTAAAATGTACCCAAGAAGATGCATCACTTTGTCCGTTAACGATAACACATAGCCACGGATTACAGATTAGTTTTCCGTTGTTGTTAAACGGCGGAACCGTACATTATTTAGCACCTGCACATTGTAAACCAGCGTTCATCATCCATTATCTGAGTCAGCATAAAATAACCATTTTAACCGGTGTTCCGTATCAATATAATCAGATGTTGCATTTGGATGTGTCATTAAAAAATCCTTTTCCATCCTTGCGACTTTGTTTATGCGGAAGCGCACCAATGAGTAAACATTTGACAGATTCATTTTACAAAAAATTTGGTGTAAGATTAAATCAGGCATACGGACTTTCAGAGATTGGGCCAGTCTGTTTTAACGTAGATGTTACGGATGAAAATTATATGTCAGTCGGAAAAGTGACCAGTCAAATTGAGTATCAGATTCTGGATGATAATGGTGTTCAGATACTTGATGAACAGGAAGGCGAATTAATTGTGCGTGCTGCATTTATGAGCAATGGTTATATTAACGATAGCGAGGCCACTGCAGCAAGTTTTAAAAACGGTTGGCTGTATACCAAAGATATTGTAAAACAAGACAGGAACGGCAACATAACGATCTTAGGCAGAAAATCAAATTTTATAAATGTTGCAGGATATAAAATATATCCGGTAGAGATAGAAAAAGTATTATTAAGTATGGATGGTGTTAAAGAAGCGGTTGTAGTCGGACTAGAAAATGAAGAAAGAGGACAGCTAATAAAAGCCTATGTTTCTGCATTTGTTCCAATGGATGCAATCAGCATACAAAATTTCTGTAAGCTGCATTTGCCAAAATATAAAGTGCCGCATGTAATTCAAATAGAGGACGAGTTGAAACAAACATCTATCCATAAAGTAGATTTGAGTAATTATAATAAAGGAATCTGATAAATTTGTAACGATGTCATTTTTGTCTGTAGAACATAAAATTGAACTCTTAACTGATAAGTTATCTTTTTCAGAATTTGAATCGCAAAAACAATCGCGATATACTAAAGGTAGTGCACCTGGCGATGGTGTAGTGTGTGGTTACGCAACTATTGAACAAAAAGGTGTTGTGCTAATCATCCAAAATCACCATCATATGCATGGAACAATGGGTGAGGAACATTGCCTGAAAATAGCAAATGCTGTAAACAAAGCGCTCAGCCTGAAGGTACCGATTGTCATCGTCTTTGAATCTGCAGGCTTGCGTATTCAGGTAGGTGCACATGCTATGAATCCTGTTGCATTAATTTTTAATAACCTGGCAAAAGCTTCCGGACAAGTACCGACTATTGCCATTATGGTAGGTGTCAATTCAGGCGCACCGGCTTATTCTGCTGCGTTGATGGATTTTACTATTATGGTGCGCTCCAGCACGATGTTTATAACAGGTCCGAAGGTGATTGAAAAAGTGATAAATGAAAAAAATGATATACAAACCTTAGGCGGTACCGACGTGCATGCAAGCATCACAGGTTTGGCGTCGTTGATAGCAGAAAATGAACCGGATGCATTTAATATAGCAAAGAAACTGCTTGGTTTTTTAACTCAACCATCAAAACTTACATTAGATACAGTTAATAAGAAATCGAAATCATTTATCAGAAACCATACAACTAAAGCAATTGATGATGACATGTATGCCATTATAGAAAATGTTTTTGATGAAAATTCTTTTTTAGAAATCCATAAACAGTACGCAAAGAATTGTATTGTTGGCTTTGCAGAAATAAATAATACATCTGTTGGAATTGTTGCCAATCAATCTGCAGTAATGAGCGGTGCAATTGACGTAAATGCATCCAAAAAAATGTATCGGTTTCTGCAGATTTGTGATGCGTATGATGTGCCGGTTGTCTTTTTAGCAGACACACCAGGTTATTTACCAGGCAAAGCAGAAGAGCATAGTGCTATTTTAGGTGTCGGTGCACGAATACTCAGTGTGTTGGCAAATTCGACAAATAGTAAAATCACCATCATCACCGGAAAATTATTTGGTGGTGCTTATGCGGCCATGTGTCCTAAAACATTAGGTGCAGATTATGTATTTGCATGGAATACAGCTGAAATTGGAATTATGGGCACAGAGGCAGCCGTGCATTTATTGTTCGCCAAACAAATTGAAGCCAGTAAGCACGATGCAACGTTTATTCAGCAAACAAAAGATGCTTATAAAACGCAATATCTGTCACCGGAAGTTGCTGCTGAAAATCATTTGATAGATGGAATTATTGCACCGGCTGAAACCAGAAAAATTATTATTAAATGCTTGAAAAGCTTAGAACATAAAGCAAGCGGTCAGCATAAAAAAAGAAAAATTATTACACCAATGGGTTGAGTAATAAATATTTTTTGTTTGCTTTAGCTCACCAGCGTTCCGATTTTCTCACCCTGAAGTATGCGTAAGATATTGCCACGTTGTTTAATATTGAAAACGATGATTGGCATTTTGTTTTCTTTGCATAACGCAAATGCCGTTTGATCCATGATGCGTAAATTTTTAATCATCACTTCATCAAACGAAATCGTATCAAATTTTGTTGCAGCTGCATCTTTTTTCGGATCTGCCGTATAAATTCCGTCTACACTGGTGCCTTTTAGAATCACATCCACTTCTAATTCATTTGCGCGCAATGCTGCTGCTGTATCTGTAGTAAAATAAGGATTTCCGGTGCCGGCAGCCATAATAATGCATCTGCCTTTTTCTAAATGACGCATTGCCTTCCTGCGTATATACTGTTCGCAAACCTGAGAAATATTCAAAGCTGACATCAATCTTGTATACACACCTTTTGATTCTAACGCGCCTTGTAAAGCCATGCCGTTTATAACCGTTGCCAGCATACCCATGTAATCACCTTGAGCGCGTTCAATACCGATATTTCCTGCCTGCAAACCACGAAAAATATTTCCACCACCAACAACGATTCCTATTTCATAACCAGCTTCTACTACTTCTTTTATTTCATCAGCAAAAATAGAAAGCGTTTCAGATTGGATACCAAATTGTTGGTCGCCCATTAATGCTTCGCCGCTAAGTTTTAAGAGTACACGTTTAATTGGTTTATTCATGGTAGTATTAGTTTATTGAATATGACATTATTTTAATTTGCTACAACTTTTAATTCATCAATATTATTGAAATGCTTGTCTGATGTACATAATGGTATATTATTAGTAACACAGATAGCTGCTATCCAAATGTCGTTTTCAGGAATTGGTTTACCTTTCTCTTTTAATTCAAATCGAATAGAAGCATAATTTTGCGCTACTACTAAATTGGTATCTAATAGTTCACAGCTTTCTATGAACTCAATATAGCGCTTGGTATTTTTTATTGATAACTTTGAGTTTTTTGCACCAAATAATAACTCACCACATACTGTAATAGGCAAATAGATGATATCAAATTTGCTTAAAATTGAGTAAATATTGGGTTGATTGTTTAACAATGCTATAGCGATGTTCGTGTCAATTGCAATATGTTTTACCATTCGCCTTCTATTGAATTAAAATTATCCTTTACACTATTGGTAATAGCGACAGCCTGTTTGTTATTTAAAAGCCCTGCAAATTTCAATACTTTATTTTTATTTGATTCTTTCTTTTCTGTTTTTTTAATTGTTTGAATATATTCAAAACATTGTTGCAGCAATTTTGGATTGCGAATTGCATTCAAGTCTTTTAATATATATTCTCTTAAACTCATGCAGTAAAAATACTATTTAGATTTAAATTTAAACAAAAAAAAAGAGAGAATAAAAATTCTCTCTTAAAACTATTACGATAAGGTAACTCGCTTGAACGATACCACCGTTAAATCTTTATCTGCTGATTTAAGATACTGTTCTACCGTTTTGCCTCCGTCTTTAACGAAAGGTTGAGGTAATAACGTGTTTTCTTTTAACATCGTTTGTACAGCGCCTTCAGAAATTTTATCTAAAATGTTTTCCGGTTTGCCAGCTGCGATTGCTTTTTCACGAGCGATTGCTTTTTCTCTGCTTTTCATTTCTTCAGAAACACCTGATGCATCTACTGCAACCGGGTTCATTGCAGCGATTTGCATAGCAACGTCTTTTCCTGCTAAGGTAATGGCTTCGTTCAATGCTAAGTTTAATTGAACTAAAACACCCATTCTGTAACCCATATGAATATAAGCTACCACGCCTTCGCCTTCCAGCACTTCGTATTTCTTCACTTCAATTTTTTCGCCGATTTTAGCTACCGTATCCAGTAATTTATCTTTAATGGAAACGCCATCTAATTGAGCGTTGTGTAAATCTTCCAGTGTTTTGATTCTTCCTGCCAAAGCAACATCTGCAATAGATTTTGCCAGGTTGATGAAGTCTTCATTTTTTGCCACGAAGTCTGTTTCAGAACTTAAGTTAACAGCACAACCGAATTTTCCGTCTTCGCTGGTTAATGCGATTACCACACCTTCGTTTGCTTCTCTGTCTGCACGGTTAGCAGCAATTTTAGCGCCTTTTTTTCTTAAATAATCAATAGCTGCTTCGAAGTCGCCATTCGTTTCTACTAAAGCTTTCTTGCAGTCCATGATACCTGCACCGGTTTCTTGTCTTAATTTATTTACTTCTGATGCTGATATAGTTACAGTTGACATGATATTAATTTGAAAATTTGAAATGAATTAATTTGAAAATGAAAAGTAATAACTTATAACTTATTACTTTTCACTTACTACTTTTTTATTCTGCTGTTTCTGTTTCTACAGACGCTTTTACTTCAGCATCTGTTTTTGTTTCAGCTTCTTCTTTGTCTTTCTTGCGTTCAGCCAAACCTTCTTTAATCGCTTCTACCAGGTAGTTAGTGATTAACTGAATAGATTTTGTAGCATCGTCATTTGCAGGAATAGCAAAGTCCACTTTTGTAGGATCACTGTTTGTATCTACCACACCAATTGTTTTGATGCCTAAGTTTTTTGCTTCCGCCAATGCGATATGCTCGTGCGTGATATCTACTAAGAATAAAGCAGCAGGAATACGAGGTAAATTTTCGATACCACCTAATACTTTGTCCAGTTTTTGTTGCTGACGACCTAACATTAATCTTTCTTTCTTGGTAATGTTGTTTAAGGCACCATCACCTAACATTTTTTCAATGTTTTGTTTTTTCTTGATAGACTTACGGATAGTCACGAAGTTCGTCAACATACCACCTAACCAACGCTCAGTAACGAAAGGCATATTTACCTGTTTTGCTGCTTCCTGCACGATTTCTTTCGCTTGTTTCTTTGTTGCTACAAACAAAATTTTTCTGCCGGATTTAGCAATGGAGCGAAGTGCTGCTGCAGCTTCTTCCAGTTTTTCCTGCGTTTTATTCAAATCTATGATGTGAATACCTTTACGTTCCATAAAAATATATGGTAACATTTTTGGATTCCATTTTTTCTTTAAGTGACCGAAGTGAACTCCGGCGTCTAACATTTCTTGCTGAGATAATTTAGAAATTGCCATATTATTTTGATAAATTTTTGAAGATTAACGTTTACTGAATTGGAAGCTTTTACGTGCTTTTTTCTTACCAAATTTCTTGCGCTCTACCATACGTGAGTCACGAGTCATTAAGTTTTCTGCTTTCAAAGCAGGTTTTACCGTTTCATCGTTTTTCACTAATGCGCGTGCAATACCTAAAGAAATAGCTTCTGCCTGTCCTTTGATACCACCGCCTTTTACGTTCACGGTAATGTCAAATTTATCGATAGATTCTGTTACATTTAATGGTTTGATTGCTCTGTCTACCAGTTGTTTTAAAGAAATGTATTCTTTAATGTCTTTACCGTTTACGATAAAAGTGCCTTTGCCGCTTTTTAAATAAACACGAGCAACTGCTGTCTTACGACGACCTAATCCGTTGATTGTTTCCTTTGCCATTTA
>DAOORG010000023.1:0-17309 GCA_035389165.1 Chitinophagales bacterium | reverse complement strand
ATTAAAAAACAGAACTAAAAAAAAAGAAATTGCTGTAATTGACAACAGTGCTTATAAGATAGTGCAGGATACGATTGTAAATAACAACGAACTTGAAATTCACAACGATACCATCTTCAATAAGAAATACGAATTTAAAAAAATCATTCTTTCATCAAAGGTAATAGCGGATACCATTTGGCAAGATGCCAATGTATATAGTGTAAATTTCCGTACAGAGAACCAGTATGACTATATTCCAACCGATCCGGCATTTGGCTATACCGGAAAAATTAAAATGATAAAGCCTTACAAGTTTTTTCGACCATCAGAGGTATTGAATAAGCCAAGAGTAGCTATGGTTGCCGGAATGCAAGGTGGACTGTACGCAGCAGCAAATACCTGGTGGAGCACTGCCTGGTATGCAAAAACAGAAAAAGGAAAATTTCGTTTTTTTAACGATTGGGGCGAGTGGAATCAGATGGATAAACTTGGGCATATTTACAGTTGCTATATTGAAAGTAAATGGACGTATGATCTTTTCAGATGGGCAGGTGTAAAAGAAAAACATGCTATTTGGGTAGGAATGGTTGTTGGAAATATGTGGCAATTATCGATTGAGCTGAACGACGGTTTCCAAAAAAAATGGGGTTTTTCCTGGGGCGATATGCTGATGAATGCAAGCGGAAGTTTACTGTTTGGTATTCAACAATATGTATGGCATGACCAGCGAATAAACATGAAGATGTCAGCATTTCCGGTCAATTACTCCAAATACAACGACCCGCTGATTAAAGAACGTGCAGATAAATTGTATGGAACATCATTCACAGAAAGTTTGTTGAAAGACTACAATGCCATGACACTTTGGTGGAGTGTTAGTCCGGGCGCATTTATCCGAAATCCGAAATCTAAATTTCCGAAATGCCTCCAGGTTTCTTTTGGATATGGCGCTGCAGGAATGCTGGGTGGCTATAAAAATATTTGGAATAAAAATGATTTAAGCGGTGATCAGGATTTAGAAAATGTAGATCCTACTGATTTAATTGACCGTACTGAAATACAACGATTACAGCGTTTTTATTTTTCATTTGATATCGACTGGACAAAACTGCCTGTTAAAAAACATTGGGCAAAAGGATTAATGAAAGTATTAAATGTAATTAAGCTTCCTGCACCAGCCATAGAATTCAATAACAACAAAAACGGTAGCAAGGTTGCCTGGCATTGGCTTAAATTTTAATACTGCATATTTAAAAAAGAAGTTTAAAATCAAAATTCAACAACATGATAAAACAACCACTGGCACTTATCTTTGAAAGAGATTTGAATAAACTAAAAGAAGAAATTAATTTATATAAAGAGGAAAGCAATCTCTGGAAAATAGAAAAAAATATCAGTAATTCTGCCGGAAATCTGGCATTGCATTTAATTGGCAATCTGAATCATTTTATTGGCGCAGTATTGGGAAATACTGGCTATGTACGTGAACGAGATAAAGAGTTTTCATCTGTAAATATACCAAGAGAGCTTATCATACAGAATATAGATACTACAATTATTATGGTAAAGAATGTTCTGTTGAATTTGCCGGAAGAAGCATTAACCAATCAATTTCCTGAAAAAAAACAAGGACAGGAATATCCGACAAATTTTATTTTACTACATCTACTGGCTCACTTAGAATACCACTTGGGTCAAATAAATTACCACAGAAGATTGATAGAAGACTAATCGTTCAACTTCAATTTATCAATAATTTTTCTTCGCATATTCATTACCGGTAATTCTACTTTATTGAAAAATAAATTGGCCAGAAAGAAGGTGGTAAACATCCACATTGCATATACGATGAAAACATTTTTAATAACTCCAGCATAAATCAATACAAAAATCAACAACAAGAAAGTACCGTGCAACAGGAAAATACTATATGAAATCAAGCTTGTAAATAAGATAAAATGATTGGCGAAATTATCTTTGAATTTAATGGTTTTTAAATACGGTAAACACAACATAATAGAAACCGGGCTTACCAGATAGAAAAGCGTATAATGGTAGAACGTGGCAAATTCCGTATCAATATATTTATTCGTCCATGACCAGTAAAACAATATACTTCCAATATAAATAACAAGGCCAATCGGCAAAAATTTAAACTTGTTTCGTTCCCAGAAATCGCTGTAAAAAAAACAGATATAAGCAGCTAATAATCCGATGGCTATTGTATCAATACGCAACACCACAATTTCTCTGAATTTCGTCCACTGCTCAAAAGTATGATCCGGAAAAACATGATAGTAATAGTATACTTTCAGGAAGTTACAGACAACAATATAAAATATCAAAATAAACAGAAACGATCTTCTCTTGTTGACTTTCAATAAGGTAGTTATGATGTAAAACAATACCGGAAAAGTAAAATAAAACCATTCTTCAATAGCAATGGTCCAGGTTTCTCTGAAAAACTTAGAACGGTTTTCATACAGGCACTGAATGAAAAAATAATTACGAAAAGGAATATCCAGTTTTCTGGAAAATAACGTGAAGAGCACCACCAGAAATGTTAGTATAATATAATAACTTGGCAAGGTTCGCACCCAACGCATCACCAAAAACCTTGCGGTATATTTTGGTGTAACAATTTCTGTTTTATGCACTTCTTTCAAATGCTGATAGCCGATTAGAAATCCGCTGCACACAAAAAACATATCGACCGGATCCGGCAATGGCAACATAAAGTAATTGATTCCCAAATATTGACTGAAGTGTTGAAGGAAATGCATCTGCATCACCAGCACTACAGAAAACGCACGGATAATATCGAAACCGAAATATCGTTTTTCAGGATTGGTATTTATCTTAAATATTGACAACATCGTTCAACAGATTCAAAAATATCAATGATTAATCATTCAATTTTAATTTCTCAATTATCCATCTTCGTTTATTCATGATTGGCAACTCGATCTTATTAAAGAAAAGATTAGACAAATAAAACGTCAGGAAAAGCCATAAAAGATAAATAAAGCCGGTAAAAGCATACAACATGTATGTACTGGTAATTTGTTTAATTACTCCAAGATAAATGGCAAATAAAATTAACATAACCAATGACAGATGAAATAAAAATAAACTATACGAAATCAAACTTGTATACAACACAAAATGATTGACAAAATTATTTTTAAACTTTATGGTTTTGAGGTAAGGCAAACACAATACAATAGATACCGGACTTACCAGATAATAAAACGTAAAATGATAAAAGGTGGCAAATTCATTGTCTTGTAAAAAATTAACCCAAGACCAGTAAAAAAAGATACTGCCAAAATAAATGACTAATCCGTACGGTAAAAATCGGTATTTATTTCGTTCCCAAAAGTCTTCATAAAAATAACAAACATAAGCACCGAGCAGACCAATGGCAATAGTGTCTATGCGCAACACCACCAGCTCTCTGAAATCAATCCATTGTCTGAAATCATGCGTAGGATATACATTAAAATAGTAATGCATCTTCAAAAGATTACATACTACAATATAAATAATGAGTATGTACAGAAATGATTTTTTCTTATTTACGTTAAGTAAGGTGCTGATGATATAAAAGAAAATGGGAAACGTAAAATAGAACCACTCTTCAATGGAAATAGTCCAGGTTTCTCTGAAAACTTTAGATCGTTGTTCGTACAGATTTTGGATGAATAAATAATTTCTGATTGGAAAATCAAGATTATGTGTGACCAATGCACCTAATAATACGATTAGTGTAAGTATAATATAATAACTGGGCAATGTGCGCACCCAACGCATCACTAAAAACCTTGCCGTGTATTTTGGTGTAACTTTATCCATTTTATGGATATCTTTTAAATGCTGATAGCCGATTAAAAAACCGCTGCACACAAAAAACATATCTACCGGATCCGGCAATGGTATCATAAAAAAATTAATACCAATGGAAGGACTGAATAATTCCAGAAAGTGCATATTCATTACCAGAATAACAGAAAATGCTCTGATGATATCGAAACCAAAGTATCGTTTTTCAGGATTGGTATTTATTTTAAAAATTGAAAGCATAGAATTTTATCAGTACTATTCTTAAAAAATAGGGCTAAAATAGCATTTAGAAACTCAATTGAGGAATAAAAATGGTACTTTTTTGATTTAATTAAACAAGAGACATTTTAAGAAATCTACACAAACAAAAACGGCTTCGATATGTCGAAGCCGTTTGAAATATGTTACCTGTTTTTTTAAACAAATAAATGTACTATAAAGTAAGTGATGGCCGCCAGTGCCGCACTTACCGGAATGGTAAGAATCCAGGCCCAAAGTAAATTTACGGTCACGCCCCATCTCACGGCACTTAAACGCTTCGTGGCGCCCACACCGATAATCGCACCGGTAATAGTATGAGTGGTGGAAACCGGAATTCCCATTTGCTCAGTTAAAAATAAGGTGGTAGCACCTGCCGTTTCAGCACAAACACCTTCAAGCGGCGTTACTTTGGTGATTTTGGTTCCCATTGTTTTCACTATTTTCCAGCCGCCACTCAAGGTTCCTAAACTTATGGCAAGGTAGCAGGAAAGCGGCACCCAATCAGGCATAGCTTTAATATCTACGATATTACCATTTGCAATTAAAGCTGCCGCAATAATACCCATTACTTTTTGCGCATCGTTTCCACCGTGACCAATACTGAATGCTGCCGAAGAAAGCAATTGCAGTTTTTTGAAATTATTGGCAGTGCGTTGTGCACTTGGTTCTTTGATTTGTTCGGTATAAATAAACGACAAGATAATTAATAACAACATTACAATCAGACCATATCGTATAATTCTGTTGTTTGATTTATCCATCTCTTTTGCTAAGTCTTTTTTGATATCTACTTTCACCATTTTGGTAAACTCATCAATCTTATTGGGTTGCACTAATCCGGTTGCAACCATGGCAGCTGCCATTTTTTCCTGACCTAAATCCTGATGTTTTTTAGTCAATGGTTTTAAAGAATCAATGGCTGCTTTGGCAAAATGATAAGCTTGTTTCTTTGTAGTATCTTTTTCTGCCACAGTTTTCAAGCGTTCCACTTCAAAAAATAATTTCAATTTATCTTCAATTCTGGAAGCAGTCACCATGTTTAAGTCAACATTATCTGCAATCTCATCTGCTACTACTTTGCTGCCTTTAGATTCGTAGTGTTTGATGTATTCAAAACTTTTTACAGCATTTGTTTTTGCTTTCAGTAGTTTTTCTTCATTTTTGGCTTTATCACCGGCTTTTTTAGGATCTGCAACTTCTTTTTCGTATTTATCTACTCTGAAAAATTTCTCTACATTTTCGTCAATCTTTTTTTCCTGAAAACGAATAAATGTAAACCAAATTGCAATACAGGAAGCTAATAGAATTCCCGTTTTTATCCAGGTATTTCTGTTCATCATCACCAATGTATAAAACATGGAAATAATCATACCTATTAATGGTGCGAGAAAAATAAACATTACAGTTTTTAAAACTTTGCCACTATCAATAATATCTTTAATTGGCATCAGTCCGTGGTTTTGTATAAATGCATGTGTTATAGCGGCACCGGCAAAACCACCAATTAACGTATGTGACGACGATGACGGAATTCCGTACCACCAGGTTAAAAGATTCCAGATGATAGCGGCTATCAATCCGGCGAAAATAACCGGCAAGGTGATGAACTCTTTATTCACGGTTTTTCCGATGGTGTTGGCTACTGCATGATCCTGAAAGATAAAAAAGGCTATCAGGTTGAAGAACGCAGCCCAAACAACCGCCTGAAACGGTGTTAATACTTTTGTAGAAACTATGGTTGCTATAGAATTCGCAGCATCGTGAAATCCGTTGATGTAATCGAACACTAAGGCAAGTATGATAATAACAATTATAAATTCCATAAATTAATGTTGAATGATGAATGTTGAGTATTGAACAAATGGCAAAATGCTGCTCATGTCAATGTCAATTTCTTGTTTTCTTATGAGTATTTAATAACGATGGATTCAATAACATTTGATGCATCCTGACATTTATCTGACACCAGTTCCAGTTCTTCGTATAAATCTTTCATCACAATAATTTTAACCGGATTGTCTTTGTTGTTGCGTATCAAATCACCCATTGCATCGTTATACAATAAATCCACTTTGGATTCATACCCGTGAATTTTAAGACAAGAATCTGTCACCTTGTGAAGGTTTTTCATGTCGCGCAATCCGAAAATGGCATTTTTTAATTCCTTTACAGACTCATTATTTAATTCGGCAATTTTGAGTACATATTCATTGAATTCTGTAAAATCATAATTCTTCATTTTGTTGCCTACTTCATCAATGTAATCTACTACATCATCCATAGCAGCAGCTAATTCATGAATATCTTCTCTATCGAATGGTGTTATAAAATTTTTGCTCAGTTCAACATATAAATTATGTGCCACATCATCTGCCTGATGTTCCAGATGACCTGTTTGTGCTAATAATTCAAAGCGTTTGGAGTCTGAAGCTTTCATTGCTTCCAGAAATATTTCACTAACCTCTACAGATATAGTTGCAGTTTTTTCAAAAAGATTCTGAAAAATTTTGTCCTTTGGTTGAAAGAATTTTAAAATAGATAATGACATAACTTTTATTTTAGTTGTTAATATTTTTGTTTAAAAATTTACCTGTGCCTGTATTCTGATGGAATTTCCTTTTGCAATATTATTTTGTAACACATGGTCTTCGAATCGTCTGTTTGCATATGAATATGCTGCCACCAACTCGAATTGTTTTACAGGCTGCCATTCAAAGCCAACTTCATATTCCTGCACGGTGTAACTTCTGGCATCCAACTCATGTTTTTTTCCGCCATCATAATATTGAGCTCTGAAATAAGGTATCAGAATTTGTTTTTTGATATGTTGAATGTACGACAAAGTGATATAACCGCCATGTAATTTTTTTACTTCTATAGAGTCGGTAGCCTTATTATATTCAGGACCTCTGCCGAAATTATATTCTGCCTGAATTCCAAATGGTTTAGGATACAGAATAAAAGAACCTGCAATACGCTGATCGTGGTAACTTCTGTCCTCAACGGATTTTGCGCCGCTGCTGATGAGTTCTTTAGAAATGATATATTTTCCGCTATAACCCTGAAATGCCATTTCAAGAATTTGTTTTTTTGCTTTAAAAGGATACGTAACTCGGGCAACCACATGCGGTGCCTTATTCAATTCAGGTTTATTCGCGGTTTGCCCGTTGTAAATACCAACACCAACGATACCATAATCGCCTGAGCCTTTGAATCCTTCTTTTACCAGAATAGAAAATAATTCTCTTTTTGCTTTTGGTGCCCAATAGAAAAAAACACCTAAATCTCGCTCATTAGATACGGCACTATTCAATGCATCATTTCTGTCAAATGGAAGTCTGTTTTGGCTGGATTGCATATTTTCAAAACCAAATGGCACTTTGCTTTGCCCAACTCTGAAACGAAACTCGTTGTTTTTATCAACACTTACATCTACATAAGCATCTCGCAACTGAGCAAAATGTAGCGCTGTGGATGAAGAAGAACTGGCAAAATCCGGTTGAATGTAGAAGTAAACTCTTTTACCAATATGTCCGTACAAGATGATTCGCATACGACGAATGGAGAAGCCGCCAGTTTCACTCCAGTTTCTGTCGCATTGTTCGCATTTTAATTTAGAATCTTTATCCAAAATGGCATTGTATCTAAACTGAGCATAACCACGAATGGCAAAAGATTCATACCACTTTTTTTCAGAAACTGATTTCTCATTACTGGCAGGTTGAAACTCATCTGCATAGGAAGAATTATACCATTGCTTAAATGCATTGTATTTTGTGCGCGGTTTTTTAGTGGTTGCAACGGACATCATACTGCTGGTATCTGCATTTACTTTAATTTCATTAGTTTTTGAACTAATTAAGGAATCTGAATCTGCGGTGAAAGCGAACTCATTCCCTGTAAAAATCCAAATCAACATAAAAGCAATAGTGCTTTTCTGAATTAGTGGTTTCATCTGTGTGTGTTAGTTTGTGTGTGTGTGTTGTGTTGTAATACTTCCAGAAAATAAAAAACGACGAACTTTCAGTCGTCGTTATATAATTCATTGTGTGTGGCAACGAATTACATTTTTGTTTTGATTGGTATTGATTTACTGAAAACATTAGTGCAAAGTTCAGCATTTAGTGTTAAAATAAGTATGACTAATATCAGCTCAACTTTTAAACACTTGGAAATGAAGTTAATTTTAAATTGTTAATTATCTGTATATCAATTAATTATAAATAAAAACTTGTACAAACCAGCCTCAATGTTCATTTGTCATTAAAAACGTTCACACAACATTCACATAAATTATCCGAAAAAATCAATAAAAGCATATTTTTCACCCTGAAACAACCTGAATAAAGCTTTAAGAACTGTTAATTTATTTAAAAGGATTTTACATTTGGATAAAAAGATAGCATCTTTGCATTTCAGGCAACTTACACATCAATTTGAGACGATTTTTATCCATACTGCTTTTGTTGAACTTTCTGGTTTTCATTTTACCGGTAAGTACGAACAAAACAGTTGCCAAGCAGTTCTTGACATCAATACCTGCTGAAGAAGAGCATGGATCGCCAAAAGGGCTGGATTTAAATGAATATGGTAACAAACTTCTATATCCGGTTAAATATTTTAATATATCTAATGACACCTTTTATTCTATCTCTAAAGATAAATTCTCTCATGTCTTATTGCAAGCTATCTCGGTAGACTGGTTAGAAACTTTTTCACCACCACCGGACAAAGTCTAACATCTTTCAGCTTACTTTCTAAATAATTTAATATTGTCATTTCGATGACAAATTACCAATCTGTATTGTTATCATCTTATAATTTCAAAAAAGTAAATAAAATTTATGCCTACTAATAAAAGTATTTTATCCAACCTGAAGACAGATTTACCTGCTGGTATTGTGGTATTTCTGGTAGCACTGCCATTATGTTTAGGAATTGCACTCGCATCAGGTGCACCATTCTTTTCCGGAATGATTGCAGGAATAGTGGGTGGATTAGTAGTAGCTTCTATCAGTAATTCACAGTTAAGTGTTAGTGGTCCTGCTGCAGGTTTGGCAGCAATAGTACTGGTATCTATTCAGCAATTAGGCTCATTCAATATATTTCTACTTGCGGTGGTGCTTGCCGGTGTAATTCAGGTAGTATTAGGTTTTTTAAAAGCAGGAAGTATCAGTAATTATTTTCCATCTAATGTTATTAAAGGAATGCTGACAGCTATTGGTATTTTAATAATTTTAAAACAAATTCCTCATGCGTTTGGCTATGATGCAGATATAGAAGGCAACCTCGATTTTATGCAGGCAAACGGAGAAAATACGTTTACCGCTTTATTGCATCCGCTTCAACATATCAATGCCGGTGCTATGCTTATTTCTGTAGTTGCTTTAGCTATTTTGATTCTTTGGGAAAAACCATTTATTAAAAATAAAATTGGATTCATTCCTGGTGGATTAGTTGCTGTTATTGTTAGTATAGCTATAAATGAAATCTTTTTACAAACCAATTCTTCATTGGCAATTATAGAGAAATCTCATATGGTGAATGTGCCGATTGCCAATAGTTTCAATGATTTTTTAGGATTTTTTACTTTTCCTGATTTTACTCAAATCACCAATGTGCAAGTGCTAACCATTGCTGCGACAATTGCTATTGTCGCTTCCATTGAAACATTATTAAGTATTGAAGCGGTAGACAATATTGACCCAAGAAAAAGAATTACATCAACCAATCTGGAATTAAAAGCGCAAGGTATTGGTAATATTATATCAGGTTTAATCGGCGGATTACCTATTACCAGTGTGATTGTTAGAAGCTCGGCCAACGTAAATGCAAAAGCGGAAACTAAACTTTCTGCAATGTTTCATGGCTTTTTACTGTTAATCTGTGTAGCATTAATTCCAACGTTGTTGAATAAAATTCCGTTGGCTGCACTGGCGGCGATATTACTCACTGTAGGTTATAAGTTAACCAAAATATCCATCTATAAAGAGATGTTTAAAAATGGAAAACATCAGTGGATTCCGTTTATTGTAACAGTAGTTGTAATCGTCTTTACCGATTTATTAAAAGGTGTTGGCGTTGGGTTAGCAGTTAGTGTATTTTTTATTTTAAAAGGAAATTTAAAAAATGCATATTTCTTCCACAAAGAAGATTATCACGAAGGTGATAAAATCAATATTCAACTGGCTGAAGAAGTATCCTTCCTGAATAAAGCAAGTATAAAACAAACTCTGGCACATTTGCCGGAAAATTCAATTGTTACTATTGATGCATCTAAAACAACATATATAGATTTTGATGTTCTCGAGCTGGTAAGAAATTTTAAAGAAACTCAATCTAAAGAAAGGAACATAAGCGTATTGTTTACTGGATTTAAAGAAGTCTACAATATTGAAAACGACACGCATGTTCAAACAATTCACAATTCAAAATAAAAAAAATGAAAACACATACAAAAGATACTCAGGAAAATACAACGCCAAGAATGGCATTAGAAATTCTTAAAGAAGGAAATAATCGTTTCCTGAAAAACTATAAAGAAAACAGAAACCTTTTACAACAAGTGAATGATACAAGAGATGGCCAATGGCCTTTTGCCACCATACTTAGTTGTATAGACAGCAGAACCTCTGCAGAACTTATTTTTGATCAGGGTTTAGGTGATATTTTCTCAGTTAGAATAGCTGGAAACATAGTAAATACTGATATTTTGGGCAGCATGGAATTTGCATGTAAAGTTGCAGGATCAAAGTTAATCGTTGTATTAGGACACACAAAATGCGGTGCAGTGAAAGGTGCATGCGACCATGTAGAAATGGGTAATCTGACAGAATTATTATCGAAACTACAACCCGCAGTTTATCAGGAAAAAGAGACTAAAAATGAAAGAAATTCTTCTAACTATAAGTTTGTAGAGAATGTTGCTGAAATCAATGTAAAACGCTCCGTTGTAAATATCATTGAACGTAGTTTTATATTGGAACAAATGGTAGAGAATGGCGAAATCGGTGTAGTCGGTGCTATGTATAATGTTGAAAGCGGTGTAGTAGAATTTTATGATGATGTCATGTACATACGCGATGAACAAAACGCCGAGTTCAGTGTGGCTGAATTAAGACATTAAAAATTAAACCTTTCAAATATGCTGGATGCAATTGTACCATTAATTTCATTAATTGCCTTAGAAGTGATTCTTGGAATTGATAATATTATTTTCATTTCTATTCTCGCTGATAAATTACCGGACCACCAACGCAATAAACTCAGGTTTTGGGGAATCGGTTTAGCGATGGTGATGCGACTCTCATTGCTTGCCTTTATTTCATGGATTTTAAAATTAGATCAAACTCTTTTTACGGCTTTTGAAATAAATTTTTCCGGTAAAAGTTTAATTCTAATACTTGGTGGATTGTTTCTACTCTACAAAAGCACGAAAGAAATTTACCATAAATCTGAAATGAAAAATCAAGAAAATGTTACAGATATTAAAACTGCTAGTTTTAAAAGATTATTAGCTGAAGTAATTTTGCTGGATTTAGTATTTTCTGTCGATTCTATTATTACTGCAGTTGGTATGGTTCAGGAGCTATGGGTCATGTACACAGCCGTTATTGTTACTGTAATAATTATGCTCTTTGCATCTAAACCTATCAGCGATTTTATTAAAAACCATCCGTCATTTAAAATACTAGCATTGTGCTTTTTAATGATGATTGGTGTATCTCTGTTGGCTGAAGGCATGCAATTTAAAATACCGAAAGGCTATATCTATTTTTCTATGGCATTTGCCTTTTTAGTGGATGTTATCCAAATGCGGACTGTTCGTCATACAACTAATGCTGGCAAATAAACTACTATGAAAAAAGCAACTTTTGATGAACAACATATCCTTCATGATCTGAAGCATTACCTGCCAACTCAGACTCCTCTGAAAGATTTTATTCATCATAATTCGTTGCATGCTTTTCAACATATGAAGTTTTATGACGCTATTTTTAAAGCTTCTGTTATATTCGGCTATCAGGCAACTCTTCAGTTGGATGAATTCCGAATGCTTTATGAAACAGGAAGAATTAACGACGCAATAGTAGATAAAATTATTGTTGAACGTAAAGGAAAAAATGAGCTTTCTATTTGGAAACAGCAGTTATTATCGAAACAATATAATGATAGTATCACACCTAGAATTGGTATATTAAGAAATCAATGGAAAGAACAATATCAGCTTAATTTAGACAATCAGGTTCAACCGTTTTTATTCCGAATATTGGCTGGCTATTTGGATCAGGGAATTTCTATTTGGGAATTCCCTCACAATGTACAAGGTTTTCTTGCTGCCATCAGAGCATTGGAAAAAAACAGTTATGCCAGCTTTTTTAAATCTGGTCGTGCTAAAAAGTTATTACACGAAAACCTCACCATAACTGACTTACTAAAAATACTAGTAGGTGACGAAGCATATTTCAATCAGTATTTGTTTGACCAGCAATTCAGCCACCGTGGCTGGTCTGGCATGGTGGCTACAGTAGAAGAAAAACCGGACACCTTGTTTGATACCAGGATTATTTCTCTGAACGATTTGATTATTTTCGAACTGTTGTTAGAAATAGATGCACTTGATAGCCAGCTCGGAAAAAACTGGACACCTCTTGCACAAAATTATAAACAAGCACCAATTGATTTATTCGAAGAAGTAGCAAGCACAGAATTACAGGAAGTTTTAAAAATCTGGCAAGATGCTTTTGAATGGAGTTATTATGATGTCGTTCTTTCCGGCATTCAATTAAACAATCAGCAAAATAAAACTGAAGCTGTCACAAAAAGCTTTCAGGCAATATTTTGTATAGATGAAAGAGAATGCTCGATTCGCAGAAATGTAGAAACAGCAGATCCTGATTGCGAAACATTAGGTTGTCCTGGTTTTTTCGGTGTGGAATTTTATTTTCAACCGCAAGGTGCAAAATTCTACGATAAATTATGTCCTGCACCGGTAACACCAAAATACCTGATAAAAGAAACGAATGTAGAACGCAGCCATGAACATGAAACATTATACACGCATAAAACACATACTTTTTTAGCCGGATATTTCAGTGCTTTTATCCTAGGATTCTGGTCTGCAGTTCGTTTGCTGCAGCATTTAATTAAACCAAAAATGAGTCCTGCAATTTCTAATGCATTTACACATATGCATAAAGAAGCAACATTGACTATAGAAAACAAAGATGTGAACGCTATAGAGAATGGTTTGCAAATAGGATTTACCATTCCGGAAATGACAACCAGAGTAGAAGCATTACTTAAAGGTATTGGTTTAATCAATGAATTTGCAACTCTTGTTTATGTAGTAGGTCATGGATCCAGCAGTGCTAATAATCCGCATCACGGTGCGCATGATTGTGGCGCTTGCAGCGGTCGGCCAGGCTCCGTAAATGCACGTGTATTTGCCTTTATGGCCAATCATCCTAAGGTGCGGGAACAACTTAAAGAAAATGGGATTTCAATTCCGGAAACGACACAATTTATTGGCGCTTTGCACGATACAGCGGCTGATCAAATGGAGTATTACGATGTAGTAAACCTGAACGGCGCGAACGCAGAAATGCACAAAAAAAATGCAGCTTCATTTGAATATGCATTGGATTTAAATGCAAAAGAACGTTCAAGAAGATTTGCTTCTATAAACACGAAACAGGATATAAAGAAAATACGTAAAGCAATTTTAGATCGTTCTGTTTCATTGTTTGAACCTCGACCTGAATTAGGACACGGAACCAATACGCTTTGTATCGTAGGTGAACGTAAAATTACCAGAGGTTTGTTTTTAGATCGTCGTGCATTTTTAAATTCTTATAATTATAAAACAGACGTAAACGGCGATTTACTTACAGGAGTCATGCGTCCACTTGGGCCGGTTTGTGGTGGCATCAATTTAGAATATTATTTTTCAAGAGTAGATAACCAAAAACTAGGTGCCGGAACGAAATTACCACATAATGTTATGGGTTTATTTGGAGTTGCCAATAGCAGTGATGGTGATTTGCGTCCCGGTTTACCTTGGCAAATGATTGAAGTACACGACCCGGTTCGGCTACTAATTATCGTAGAACATTATCCGGAAATTGTTTTAAAATCTATTCAGTCGTCTCCGGAAATGTATGAATGGTTTATTAATGAATGGGTGCATGTTGCAGCTATTCATCCGGATACCAATGCTATTTATTATTTTAAAGAAGGCGCATTTAATCTTTATCTACCTTTTGAAAATAAAATAAATACCGTATCGGATCTGCAAAGCATGATTGAAAATGCAAAAGAAATGGAAACAAACAATATTGTTCACGCAACACAGGAAAATCTTCCGGTTTATCTGCATAAATAATCAACATGGAACATCTGCTGCAATTGTTTGTGTACTTGCCTTTACTGGCATTTTTTATCAGTTTGTTTGTTGATAAAAATAAGGAAAAATTACTGTCGGCTATTGCAATTGCATCCATCGGATTTCACTCGTTGATTTTGCTGGTGATAACGGCGATGTGGATGCTGCATAATTTCGAAACGATAGACTACAAACATCTGGTCTTGTATAAATCCGATTTCTTTGAATTTTTTATCAATTTCTACTTTGATGTAACAACCGCTGTTTATGCTTTGGTCGGTTCTTTGATTTCGTTATCGGTAACAGTTTTCAGCAAATATTACATGCATCGAGATGAAGGATTCAAGCGCTTTTTTAATACCTTGCTATTCTTTTATCTCGGCTATAATTTTGTCATTTTTTCCGGAAATTTCGAGACCTTATTTATCGGCTGGGAAATTTTAGGCATCACCTCATTTCTGTTAATTGCATTTTATCGCGATCGTTATTTACCTGTAAAAAATGGCTTAAAGGTGATTTCGTTATATCGATTAGGCGATGTGTGTCTTATTGTAGCCATGTGGATGGCGCATCATATTTTTCATAAAAATATCACCTTTAATGAATTGCAAAATGCAGGATTTTTAGATGTTGTAATTGCGGAACATCCTGTATATATTCAAACCATGTGCTTATTAATGGTAATTGCCGTGTCTATCAAATCAGCACAGTTGCCGTTTTCATCCTGGTTAGCCAGAGCCATGGAAGGACCTACCGTTTCCAGTGCTATATTTTACGGTTCACTTTCCGTACACCTTGGTGTATTCTTACTCATCAGAACCGCTCCATTATGGCAGGATATTGCGCTGATAAAAGGAATACTGATTGCGATAGGTTTATTTACCAGCATCATAGCATCCGGAATTGCAAGTGTTCAATCTTCCGTTAAAACACAAATCGCCTATGCATCCATTACACAAATTGGAATCATGTTTATAGAAGTAGCCTTAGGATTTCATTTGCTGGCATTATTCCATTTTGCAGGCAATGCTTTTTTGCGAACGTATCAATTACTCGTATCGCCATCCGTACTTGGATATCTGATACACGATATGGTTTTCACACATGTACCCAAACAACATGCTTCTGAAAATACTTTTTCAGCAAAAATAAAAAACACCATTTTCCTGTTAAACATAAGAGAATGGAACGTCGATATTTTTCTGTATAATTTTTTATGGAAGCCATTTAAGTTTATAGGAAACAAGTTTAATTTTTTGAATAATAAAATCAGTATAATAATTGTCAGCGTATTGTTCGCAACCGGAATAATGCATATAATTCTTGATGAGTTTTTACCTGCAGTTGTCATTCTTTATTTAGATGTGCTTTATGCGTTCTTAGCTTTTATATTTATTGTAAAAGCGTTTACAGAACGAAAAAATGCCATTCGCGCCTGGTTGCATATTATAGCAAGTCAGTTGTTGATTGCATTGGCTATCTCTATGAATGAGCACATCGATTTTTTCCATATCGCCTTGTATTTGAGCGGCATTTTGGTGGCAGCAATAGTTGGACTTATCTGCCTGTTAAAAATCAAAGCAATCGATAATGATATTTCGCTGAATTATTTTCACGGATACGCACATGAACAAAAAGGTATCGCAGCTGTATTTCTGATTTGCTGTCTGGCCTTGCTTGGTTTTCCATTCACGCCAACTTTTATTGGTATCGACTTACTTTTTACTTACATACACACACACGAAACATTATTAATAATTTGCATCGCACTTGGATTTATTTTAATAGAAGTAGCCGTGCTGCGTATCTATGCCAGAATATTCTTAGGTCAGCACAAGAAAGCATATCATCCAATTGCCTACAAATCATCTTAAGTATTGCAACTAAGAAAAACTTATCCAACGATTCTGCACCAAATTTCAGGTTCTGATTTCTGAACATATTTATAGGCTTAGCTTCATATTGCATTTATAGGTCAAATCTTCTATTCTAATAGATTCCTAATGCTTTTGGGTTTAAGTATAAATTTTAATACATTTATGTATGCAAAAAATACTTTCAACGGATGATTACATAAATGGCATTCTGCAAAAAGACAGAATTATTTTAAGCAAGGCCATTACGTTGATTGAAAGTACCAGAAAAGAAGATGAAGCCATTGCCAATGTTGTGCTGGAAGCTTGTTTAAAAAGCAAGAATAAGAGCCATCGCATTGCTATCAGCGGTGCACCTGGCGCAGGAAAAAGTACATTTATAAATGCATTCGGAAGTTTATTGCTGGATAATAATTATTCATTAGCGGTATTGGCTGTGGATCCGTCAAGCAGTATCAGTAAAGGAAGTATACTCGGCGATAAAACACGCATGGAAGATTTGGTGCGTTACGAAAACTGTTTCATAAGACCAACTGCCAGCAGCAGCAATCTTGGCGGTGTTGCACGCAACACACGCGAAACCATTTTACTATGTGAAGCATTTGGATTCGATTATATATTTGTGGAAACCGTTGGCGTTGGACAATCAGAGACGCTCGTAAAAAACATGACGGATTTATTTCTGTTGTTATTGCTTCCAAATTCCGGCGATGAATTACAGGGCATCAAACGCGGCATCATGGAAATGGCAGATATTATTCTAATCAACAAATCAGATGGCGACCATGCAACGACTGCAAAAATTGCTGCAACACAAGTAAAACATGCCTTACATTTATTCAGTGAAAATGAAAAAAACTGGACAACACAAGTGCTGAATATTTCTTCTATTGAACAATCCGGTTTTATCGAGCTTCAAAAAGCAATAGACGGATATTTTTTAAAAATGGAAACTTCCGGATTTC
>DAOORG010000022.1:13812-17415 GCA_035389165.1 Chitinophagales bacterium | reverse complement strand
AGAAAAGTTTCCATTTCACGCATATTGTTTGTGATGATAGCTGAAGACAATCCTTGTGGTACTGCATTTTGTAAAGCAATCGCCTCTTCTAAATTATCGTATTTCATTAAGTATAAAATAGGAGCGAAGGTTTCCGTTTGCACTATTGGTAATTGAGCATCCACTTCAGCAATACATGGTTTAACATAGCTACCTGATTCATAATTATTTATAGTTAAAACTTCACCTTCTACTATAAATTTACCACCTTGCATTTTACATTCTTCAATAGCTTGCTGATACATCATAACCGCATGATTATCAATAAGCGGACCGACATGAATACCATCTTCCAGCGGATTTCCTATTCTCAACTGTGCATATGCATTAACTAATTGCTGTTTAAATGACTCATATACAGATGAATGTATTATTAATCTTCTAGTAGAAGTACATCTTTGTCCGGTAGTACCGGTAGCACCAAAAACGGCACCAACCACAGCCAATTTTAAGTCAGCGTTCGGTGTAATGATAATGGCATTATTACCACCTAATTCCAGCAGACTTCTGCCGAGACGTGCTGCCACTACTTTACCTACTTCTTTTCCCATTCGGGTAGATCCGGTTGCGGAAACCAACGGAATGCGTTCATCAGCAGCCATCCATTCGCCAACATGACGATCTCCGTTGATCAGACAAGATAAGCCTTCCGGTAAATTATTGGCTTTCATTACTTTTTCAACAATTTTCTGACAAGCTACTGCAGTAAGTGGTGTTTTTTCTGATGGTTTCCAGATACATACGTCGCCGCAAACCCAGGCTAACATTGCATTCCAACCCCAAACGGCACATGGAAAATTAAAGGCTGAAATAATGCCGACAATCCCAATCGGATGCCATTGTTCATACATTCTGTGTTTGGGTCGTTCTGAATGCATCGATAAACCATATAATTGCCTGGATAAACCCACCGCAAAATCACAGATATCAATGATTTCCTGTACTTCGCCAAGACCTTCCTGCAAGCTTTTTCCCATTTCCCAGGAAACCAGTCTGCCTAAATCGTCTTTATGTCTTCGAAATTCATCGCCCATTTGCCTAACTACTTCACCTCGTTTGGGAGCAGGCACTAATCTCCAAATAGCAAACGCTTCTTCGGCTTTGGCTACAACTGCATCGTATACTTCTTTAGAGGTCAATTGAACACTGGCTATTTTTTTACCATCTACCGGTGAATAGGAATCCAGTAAATCTGTAGTGGCTATCCAGTTACTGCCTGTTGAAGTACCTGAATTTATTTCGTTTATAGATAAATTTTTAAGGAATTGCATGTCTTATTAATTATTGAATTAGCTAATTTACAATTGTACAATTTATCAATTGTACAATTATCCGGTGGCAAAGTTACTAAAATGTTTTAATCAGCATCACCGGTTAAAGCTATCTAAAAAATAGGTAAGTTTGTACTTCAAAATTATTATATGAATTTACTCTTTTTATTACAGGCAGGTGGTGCACCACAAAGTTCTTGGCCAACATTTGTTATGATGGGTCTTATGTTCGTGGTATTTTATTTCTTTTTAATTCGTCCGCAATCTAAAAAAGCGAAAGAAGCACAGAATTTTATTGATACATTAAAAGCAGGTGACAAAATCATCACAATTGCCGGAATCCACGGTAAAATTGTTTCTGTTAATGAAGAAGATAAAACATTTTTAATTCAGGTGGATGGTCCTACACGATTAAAAATCGAGAAATCTGCTGTCAATTCAGAATTATCTAAACCGTTGAATACGTCCGTTACAGAAACTAAATAACTGGTTTTTGCGGTTTATTTTTTGCTTTAGAACTCAGCGAAATCCGTTTTAAATTCAGCTTCCATGTTTAAAGTTGGTATCACAGGTGGCATTGGCAGTGGAAAAACCACCGTTTGTCAAATCTTTGCCACGTTGGGTGTTCCAATTTATTATGCTGATACGAGAGCAAAAGAATTGATGATTTCTGATGCCGATGTTATTCAACAACTGAAAAATCTTATTGGTGATGATGCTTACGATGAAAATGGTCAGCTAAACAGAAAACACATTGCTGAGTTAGCATTTACCGATAAAAATATTTTGCAGCAATTGAATGCAATTGTACATCCAGCCGTTTTTAAAGATACAATCAGCTGGTTTCAATCCCATCAGGATACATCTTATGCACTGTATGAAGCGGCCATCATGTTTGAGAGTGGCAGCAACAAACTAATGGATAAGATGATTACTGTTTTTGCTCCATTAGAGGACAGGATTTCCAGAACGATGAAACGCGATAAAATAAGCAGAAAGGAAGTGCTGGAACGCATCGATAAACAAATGCCGGAAGAGGAAAAAATGAAACAAGCTGATTTTATAATTTACAATGACCATTCTCAACCATTAATAGAGCAAGTGTTGACAATTCATCATCATTTAATTTCATTAGCCAAATAGAACTTTTTACTTTAGCACGTTGTTTAATATATAGACACATTGTTTTTGTGATTCTATAATTCTCAAATTTTTAATTCATTAATTAATATGATAGAAACTGTAAATTGCTTAATAATTGGTGCCGGTCCTGCAGGATATACTGCTGCGATTTATGCTGCACGTGCAAATTTAAAACCTGTTTTATATACAGGCTTACAACCAGGCGGTCAGTTGATGACCACTACAGATGTAGAAAACTATCCGGGTTATCCAGATGCGGTGACCGGACCAAAAATGATGGATGATTTCCAAAAACAAGCGGAAAGGGTTGGAGCGGATATTCGTTTTGGATTAGCCACCAAAGTTGATTTTTCAGGACCTATTCACAAAGTTTGGATTGATGAAGAAACAGAGATCCATGCAAAGTCAGTGATTATTGCGACCGGCGCTGAGGCAAAATGGCTGGGTATGCCTTCTGAAAAAAGATTAAACGGCAGCGGTGTTTCTGCGTGTGCTGTATGTGATGGTTTTTTATTTAAAGGAAAAGAAGTAGCCATTGTGGGTGCAGGAGATACAGCTTGTGAAGAAGCATTGTATTTATCCAATCTTTGTCCGCATGTACACATGATTGTACGCAGAGAACAAATGCGTGCCTCTAAAATTATGCAGGACAGAGTAATTGCCAAAGAAAATATTACGATTTACTGGAATAGTGAAACGGATGAAATTTTAGGTGAACACAAAGTAGAAGGAGTGCGTTTGAAAAACAATAAAACCAACGAACTTTCTGAAATTAAAGTAGAAGGTTTTTTCGTGGCCATTGGTCACAAACCCAACTCTGATATTTTTAAAGACTGGTTAGAGATGGATGAAACCGGATATTTAATTACAGTTCCAGGTTCTACCAAAACGAAAGTAGCAGGTGTTTTTGCAGCAGGTGATGTTCAGGATAAAATTTACCGACAAGCAGTAACCTCAGCAGGTTCAGGTTGTATGGCAGCTTTGGATGCTGAGCGCTATTTAGCTGAGTTTTTTCATTAATTTATATTGAAATATACTAATTGAGTTTGTTTTCCGTTTTATGGAAAATAAACGATATGAAAAAAGTATTCTTATTATTACTGACTTTTGCAGGCTTGACTTCATTCAGCCAAAGCAATACTTCTACAGA
>DAOORG010000022.1:5838-13712 GCA_035389165.1 Chitinophagales bacterium | reverse complement strand
GTTTAAATCAGCTTATGATCCATCGCGTATTTAATCAAACCAACAATGGTTTTGGTATTGAATTTACGAATCATATTCTTGCGGTGCGTTTCTACGGTGCGTTCGCTGATGAAGAGTTTATCGGCAATTTCCGCATTATTTAATTCCTGCACAATCAGTTTTAATATTTCCAGTTCACGTTCTGTAAGTTTTACCTGATCTTCCTGTTTATTTGGTTTTGCATGTTTATTTTTCACCATTTCTTCCGTCACATCGTCGCTGAAATGCATTTTGCCTTGTGCCACTTTATAAATAGCTTCTATCAATTCCTGATTTCCGACATTTTTCAATACATATCCGGAAATTCCAACATCCAGCATTTTATTAATGTCTGCAATGCTGCCTGACATAGAAAGTGCAATTACTTGTATTGACGGATTTTGTTGTTTGATTTTTTTTGTCAACTCGTAGCCGTCAATATCAGGCATGCTAATATCTGTAAGAATAATTTCCGGTTGTAACTCATGTAATTCTTCCAGCAGCAGGTTTCCGTTGGTAAATGTTTTCAGGATTTCTATATTCTCATTAGCAGCTAATATTGCCGACAAACCATCTATCAGCATTTGATGGTCATCTACTAATATAACTTTGTGTTTTTTCATTGTCGTCAAGATAGTGGAATTTCTATAATTATTGTAGTACCATTTTTTGGTGATGATTCAATATCTAATTTACCTTTCAGGTAATCTGTTCTTAATTGTATGTTTCTCAATCCGATGCCGCCTTTTTGTTTAGCTTCATCTACATCAAAACCTTTGCCATTATTTTCCATCAGCAAGGAAATCTCTGTAGTGTCTGCAGAAAGTTGTATGGAAATCTGTGTGGCTTCCGCATATTTTATGGTATTATTTACTGATTCCTGAATAATTCTGTACAACATGAGTTTTCCTGTATTGTCCAGCATAGATTCTTCAAAGCCATTACTTTCAAAATGAATTTTAAGCTTATTTGTTTGATTAACTCTGGAAATAAAATCCTGAACGGCTCTTACAAAACCAAAATTGAGCAATACATCTGGTACCATATTATGAGAAATATACCTTATTTCTTTAATGGAATCGTCTAATGTATCCATACTTTGCTGTAATCGCAGCTTTTCTTCAGGCGTACATTTATTACTGGTAAGCGAACTCAAATTTAGTTTGGATGCCGATAACAACTGGCCAACACCATCGTGTAACTCGCGCGCCAGTCGTTGCCGCTCGTTTTCTTCGGATTCCAGAATGGCTTTTGAGCGTTTTAGTTCTTCCTTCACTAATTCCTGTTGCAGTTTTTGTTCCTGTTTAAATTTATAGCGGTAATAAAATAATCTGAATAAAAAGAAACTCAACACTAAAGCAGCCAGTAAAACGACAAGCAAAACATTTCGTTTACTGATTTTTAATTGTTGCTGTGCAATCTGTTCTTTCTTCTTTTCCGTATCAAACTGAGCTTGCAGTTCAGCAATTTTTTGTTCTGATGATTCATTGATAATACTGTCTTTAATAATTATACTTTCCTGTAACAGCAAATAAGCTTCATCTGATTTGTTTTGATTAAAATACAGACGGCTAAGTTGTGATAATGCATTTTTGAGACCTTGTTTATAGCCTGATTTTCTGCATAGTTCTATGCTTTTTTTGTAGCAATTAATTGCTTCCTGATAATCTAATAAATTTTCATATACAGCACCTAAATTGCAATAAGTATCACCCAATTGTTTGTCGTTACTAAAAGATGAATCAATGACTATGGCTTTACGATGAAAAGTAATAGATTTTTGTAAATCATCTGAAAAGGAATAGCAATTGGCCATATTATCATAAAACATGGATTTATTAAACTGCACTTTTAATTGTTCGCAATAACTAAGTCCGATGCTGTCCAGTTTAAGTGCTTCAGCATATTTTCCCTGCATTCCATAAATGTTTGCCAAATTATGCAACGTGAAAATATGCATAATATTCAGTGGTCTTTTATTTAGAATTGTAAGTGATTTATTAGCAAACTCTTCTGCCAGTTTTATTTTATCCTGTGATTGAAAAACCATGGAAATCTGGTTGTAAGAAGCGGCAGATTCATTCATTAAATTCAGCGCTTCATTTAATTTTAATGCCTCAAAATGGAATTTCAGTGCTTTTTCATTTTCGCCAATTTGCCAGTAATTTGAACCTAAAGAAGAAAGTAATAAGGATCTTAATGTATCATTTTTTAAGGTTGTAAACGTAGACAAAGCTTTCTTATTATAATCAATGGCAAGATTAAAATTTCCTTTTATGTGTTCCAGCATTCCTTTGTTTAGCGTGGCAAGGCCATTGCCATGAACATAATTTGCTTTAGTGGAAATGAGTTCAATAGAATCAATGTATTTTTGAGCAATCGCTATATCCACACGCTGATATTCCTTATATTTCTTGTTATAATATCCAATTAATGCTTCGACAGAATTATTTTCCGCAACATGTTGTTTGGAACAGCTTACAAAAAAGAATAATATAACTGCAAAACGTATCATTTAATGGAAACACCAGGGTTTTAGTACCTTAAAATGGTTAAAAAAATCTAATTTATTATGCAATTTGAAATAAACCTAATATAATCGTGTTCAATTTTTAAATTACACGATTTTTTTTGGTACGATTATAGATTATATGAATTTATAACTAATTTTAAACCATGAAAAGTAGCTTACTCATACTAATTATTAGCTTCATTTTCTTAAATGTTGGATTGGCTCAAACAGAGCAAGACCAAATTGTATTGCCACAAATGATCGTTGATGGCGACACTATGGAAGAAATAATTCTGGAACCTTTATTGGTAACTGCCACTAAATTGGAAAAGGTAAATCTGGAAGAATGGCAGATGCGTTACTTACGAAAAGTGTATCCATATGCATTAAGAACAGCCAGATTGAGTAAAAAAATTGACGAAGATTTAGAAAAATGTAAAACAAAAAAAGAGCGAAAACGTTACTTGAATGAATGTGAAAAGGTGATGCGTGAAAATTTTGAAACCAGTTTAAGAAATCTAACACGAAAACAAGGTCAATATCTCATTAAACTCATTCATAGAGAAACAGGAGAAACGGTGTATGATTTATTGCAAGAATACAGAAGCAACTGGAAAGCATTTTGGTGGAATTTTGCCGGAAAGTTTTTTGATTTAGATATGAAAGACACCTATGATCCAACAGGAAAAGATAAAGAAATAGAGAATTATATTCAACGATTACAATATATTTATCATACAGACGGTACAAATTACAACATACAACATGAGCAATTCATTACACCAATTCCGGGTGAAAAACGCCCAAAATAAGGAAGTCAACCTTGCAGACTATAAAGGCAAAGTAGTTTTAGTAGTAAACACAGCATCCAAATGCGGTTTAACGCCACAATTCGATAAGTTAGAAAAACTCTATCTGGAATTCAAAGAAGAAGGCTTTGAGATTATCGGTTTTCCAAGTAATGATTTTGCGGGCCAGGAACCTAATTCTGCAGACAAAGCCGAAGAATTTTGCAAAATAAATTATGGTGTTTCATTTCCGATTATGGAAAAAATCCATGTAAAAAAAGGAGCGGAGCAACATGAAGTTTTCCAATTTTTAGGCGATAATGCTCCAGGATTAAAAATGCTGACACATCCAAAATGGAATTTCCAAAAATACCTCATTGATAAAGAAGGAAAAGTAGTTGATTATTTTATACCTACCACAGATCCGATTTCTGATAAGGTGAAGAGTGAAATCCGGGAATTGCTTAAAAAGTAGTAATTTCAGCAATATGAAGTATTGCTTTCTTCTATTTCTTATTTATTCATCTGCCAGTATTGCTGTAGGGCAAACTATTTCGACTACAGAATGGACTCGATTCATTCCGTCTGAAAGTATACCAGCTTCCATATCTTGCAGAAGTTCCAATAACAACCTCGATGTAATTCGCTTCAAAGACAACTATTATGTAGCTTTCAGAACAGCACCTACTCATTTCGCTTCTAAAAAAACAGTAATTTACATTATCAGTTCTGCAGATTTAAAATCCTGGAAAAAGGAAACGGAGTTTTTTGTTAATGCAGATATGCGAGAACCACGATTTATTGAGTTTAATAATCAATTACATTTTTATTTTTTTGAAGGTGGAACCAAGATGTTTAAATTTGAACCTAAACATATCTGGAACAGCAGGTTAACAGATACAGGCTGGACAGCTAAAATTAAAACCAATCTGGATGGATTTGTAAACTGGCGATTCAGAACTTATAATAATCAATTGTATTTATCAGCTTATTACGGAGTTAACTTGTATAAAAATGACCATCAGGCCGATTTGCGTTTATTTACGTCAGAAAATGGAATTCAATTCACACCGATATCAAAAGAACCTCAAATCAGCACCAAAGGTGCAGAAGAAGGTGAATTTATTTTTGACAAATCAGGCAATCTATGGTCAACTGTTCGTTTGGAAGGCTCCGGATCTTATTTATGTTTTGCATCGAAAGACTCTATAGATAAATGGCATACAACGTTTTCAAAGCTAAAATATGACAGTGCGCTAATGTTTGAAAAAGGAGAGGACATTTATCTTGTATCTCGCAGACACCTGAAAGGAAATGCCACAGAAGTGGAAGTTCCTGATAAAAAGCAACGCAGAAAGAACCTTTTGCGCTATTCTTTTTCTAAAAAAGTAACTGCTTTGTTTAAAATCAATAAAGAGAAAATGGAAATCGAACATGTGATGGACTTCCCATCAACCGGTGATACTGCATTTCCGGGTATTGCATCCATAGATGAACATACTTTTTATCTTTTAAACTATTCATCTGATATCAACAAAAGAAGTAAAATCTGGATTGGAGGTCAGTTGGGCAAGACCTATATTTACCAAACAAAACTAATAATTAAATAATTTTTTAGCCTTTTTCAATATTCTAAATCATTTATCTTTGAGTATGAATAAACTTGACATTTTGGTTTTTGCAGCACATCCGGATGATGTGGAACTGGCTTGCAGTGGTACGGTATTGAAACATATCAGCCTTGGTTATAAGGTAGGAATTGTGGATTTAACAAAAGGTGAGTTGGGAACGCGCGGTTCGGCAGCTATTCGATCTGAGGAAACTAAAGTTGCATCTGAACTATTAGGCATTCACATTCGAGAAAATTTGGGTTTCAGAGATGGATTTTTTGAGATTGACGAGGTTCATTTGTTAAAAGTTGTAGAAGTTATCCGGAAATATCAACCGGAAATTATAATGGCGAATGCAGCTTCTGACAGACATCCTGACCATAAAAGAGCCGGTGATTTGGTCTCCAGAGCTAATTTTTTGAGCGGATTACTAAAGGTTCAAACAGAAAATCAAACACATTGGAGAGCAAAAGCAGTTTACCGTTATATCCAGGACAATTATATGGAGCCCGATTTTGTGGTAGATATCTCAGGATTTGAAACTAAGAAGCTCGATGCTATCAAAGCATTCAAATCTCAATTTTACGATCCAAATTCCAATGAACCATCTACACCTATATCAAGAGAAGATTTTCTGGAATTCGTTCTAGCCAGAGCAAAACAATTTGGCAGGCCTATTAATGCAGAATATGGTGAAGGATTTACTGTTGAACGATATATTGGAGTCGATAACTTACTCTCTTTAAAATAGTTACCACACTTTACTTATATCTTCACACCAAGTACGAACTAAGACATCTTCTTCTTTGCCTACGAAACCTTTACCTGTTAGCATATCATAACATGTTAAAAGATCATCCAGCATATTTTCTTTGCCGCCTTTAATGTTTAAGTCAGCTAATTCGCTGCAAATCTTGTAGTTATTTAAATAACCTGGAATTTCATCTTCGAAGTCTTTCAGTAAATTATGCTGATTTCTTTCTTGCCAAACTGTTGCATCATGATATAAAATAGACCAGCCATTTGCCCATGAAATACGTTGAGCGACATAACTACGCCAGATATCCGTCATTCGGAAGCTGCAATAGGCAGGTAAGTACAATAAAGGGAAAGCCTCTTTGTACCAATACGTATTCTGACTGTTAAACGGACTCCAGGCATTATTTCCCAGTGCCACGTTAACACCTGTTTTGTTGAAATCCATTGGTAATGGATATGTTAATCTGAAAACAGCATCCACATCAGGATTTTCATCTGCTAATCCTTGTTGGATAGGACAAATGATTTCTTTAGTTTCAAAATCTGATAGAGGTGGAGTTGCCTTTTGTAATTCCTCTAAAGGCAAACCTCTAGGCCATACTACCTTGTCGCTGAAGTATTTGTATACATTTACCCAACCTGTTTCTTTAACATCAACAGCTTTTACCACTTTTGTTGTTGGATTCCAGAATTCTGCTCTTGGTAAGTTATCATCATCTGTTTCTACAATTTCATCTGTTCCATTTTGCAGAGCGATGATGTATCCTATATTTTTTCTTGCATAATGTCTTGTAGGACAAATTTTTGCAAACTTTGAGTCAAGTTCTAGTTGACGTTTAACAGACCAAAAATCACATCCATCAATATGGAAATTTTCTGGATTTTTGGTATCACCAATCATAATAAAGTGAATATTCCGTTCAGTACATTCTTTTGCGTAAGTGTGCAGTACTTCAAGTGTATCAGGTGCGATAGATGTTATAACTAAAGATTTAGTAGACATAGCTTAAATAGTTTATTTTTAATGTTTTATGTTAAATAACTGGTGTATTTCCTTTTAATCTTTCCCAAAAATAGTATAGAAGAGTTTCTCTTGCATTTTTAATAGCAGAAGGCGAAACTCTTGGCGATGGAGCCTGATAATGAATTGGCACTTCAGCAGTTCTGTGCTTTCTCAATAAATATTTAACTTCTGTTTGGTAAAAATGCGCTCTGGATTTTAGTGGATATTTTAATAGATTTCCAATTACATCTCTGTGAAAGCCTTGAAAACCGGAAGTCATATCATATAACTTAGTGCCTAGCAACCAGTTGGCAAGATAAGTTCCTGCTTTACTTAACATTCTTCGGTTCAATGGTGAATCACCCATAGAACCATCTTTAATAAATCTGGAGCCGAAAGCAACTTCATTTCCCTCATTTAAAACCCGCAAATACATAGGAATTGCTCTCGGATCGTGAGATAAACCAGCATCCATTTCTATGATAATATCATGGCCATTTTCATAGGCGACTTTAAAACCTGTGAGATAAGCATCAACTACGTTTTTATTTTCAGGTGCCCAAATCACTTCAAATCTTGGATCTTTTTTGGATAAATCCTGAGCTAATTCCAACGTTTTATCCTTAGATGCGTTATCGATTACGAAATAAATTTTACCGGTACCAATCACATTCATTACGCGCGTCAATAAATCAACAAATGGAACAAAATCCTGTTCTTCATTTGCCATAGGAATAGTAGCTGCCCAGTTTGTATATAGATACATAGAATTCTTAAAATTTAAACTCTAAAGATAGTTTAAAAGACTATAAAGTAGATTATTCAACAAAAAATTAAATTCTGTTTCTTTCAATTATTTTGTCCTATAATTTATATTATGTTAAATAAAACAATCGGAATAAAGCTGAATATCAATTAATTAACAAAATGACGAATTTAGGATACTCTATTTTCATTTTCTATTCAGTTGAGATTGCTAACAATTTATTAACTGTATTCCAGTTTCGTGTCGTTGCTGTAACTTTTAATTTATTCTCAAAAAATGAATTACTGAGTTTTGTGGTACCGTAACTTGATACATTTAGATAAATTTCTTTTTCTGTGACAATAAACTCATCCGGCAAATAATTTAATTCAGTAAGATTTTCAAGATGATTTGAATTCGGCAAATTTGATAAAAATGT
>DAOORG010000022.1:3573-5738 GCA_035389165.1 Chitinophagales bacterium | reverse complement strand
TATAATTTCACTAAATCAGTCATTATAATTTTCTTTTGACCGCTGACATTGATTCCTCGTAAAATGGAAATATAGGTATGCATAATTTAATTTTTATTAGATCCTGAAATAAATTCAGGATGACGTCGTTGAGTTTTACTATTCAAGAAATAATCAAAATACCGAAAATGAAAATATTACAAAATTATAGTTCTGAATGTTAAGTTAATTCTTGGTTTATGAACCAATTTCGTCTTTGGTAAACGATGCCACCAATGTTCTTGTGTTTCATCTTTCATCACTAATAAACTGCCATTTTCCAGGATTAGAGATACTTTTTGCTGATTCACTTTGTGTTTAAATGAAAATTTCCGTTCTGCACCAAAGCTGAACGATGCAATGCTGCTGTGTTTTGCTAAGGTTTTTTCATCGTCGCTGTGCCAGGCCATACTTTCATCACCATTGTGATAGAGATTCAACAAGCAAGAATTATAGGTTGTTTCCGTAATTTTTTCTGCTAATTGTTTCAGTTCCAACAATTCTGTTGTCCAAGGCAAGGCTTCTTTAGTGATGTTAGAATAGGTGTAAGCATAGTTTTTGTCGCCATACCACGCCACTTTTCGTTTGGTGATCATATGTTTGCCGAAAATAACCGCTTCATCGTTTTTCCATTCTATTTTATGAAATAAAGCATTAAAATAGTTTACAGCTGTTGTGTGATTTAAAACTTTACCATAATAGAACACCGTTCCATCAAATGGCAATAAATTGGATATTGGTTCTGTTGTGAATAGGTTCATTCGTCAAAAATGATTATTTCCATATATCTGGAATATTTTTTAACTGTTCTTCAATATTCCAATCTATTGGTTTAAACTCTTTATAAATCCATTGAAATCCGTTTAAAGTCCATTCATTTCTATAATCAATCACACCTTCATAAGAAGAATCTTGTATTCCAAATTCAACACCGCAGCAATTGCAAATATTAAACGATGCGCCATTTTCACTGTCCCAAGTTGGACTTTTATATTCACTACCGCAAACTCTGCAGATATATTCTACCATTTAATTTAATTTGATTTAAATCTTTTATACTGATCGTATGCGTAAAAACTCAGGTACTCGCCTGCTTCAATGCGTTTTTGAATATCTCGCCAGTACTTCGGATCGAAAATTTCGTTGTGTTCTGCCAAGAAAATCTCGCCGATAGGTCCGTCCGGTGCCATAAATGCTTTAAATTCTTCCGGAAAAATGTCATTCGCTTCGGCAGTTATCATTTCTGTATTACCACGCGTGTCATCGTCATCGCTTTGTACCGGTATTCTGCGAAAACGGCAATCGGTGACCTTTGCAATTTCATCATAATCGTAAAAAATCACACGTCCGTGTCTTGTCACACCAAAGTTTTTCAACAGTAAATCACCCGGAAAAATATTAGCAGCCGCCAGTTCTTTCACGCAAAAACCATAATCCAGAATTACTCTGCAAAGATTGATTGGATTTACTTCATTTTGCAGGTACATATTCAACGGTGTCATTCTTCTTTCTATGTACACATGTTTAATGATGACTTTATCTTCTTTAAACTCTACCGTTTCTTTACAAGAATCCGTTAATTCTTTAATTAATTCGTGTGTAAATAAATTTCTTGGAAATTCTAAGTTCTCAAATAAGTGCGCATATGCCATTCTGCCTACACGGTCATTTATTTCTACTTCTTCATATTTTTTAATTACGAAATCTCTGGTACAGTTTTTAGGCGCTTCAAAGCGATCGCGAATGATTTTAAAGACGAAATTGTAATATTTCAGGGTAAAAACAGCCATCACCATACCTTTAATACCTGGTGCAATGATGAATTTATCGTCGTGATTATGAATATAATTCATTAAATCTCGGTATAAAATAGTCTTTCCGTGTCTGTAATAACCGATAGAGTCGTACAACTCTCCTACTGTTTTGTGGGTCAGCATGGCTTTCATGTAATCTATCAGCTGAGCCGGATATTTGGTGTAAACAAAAAAGGAAGCTCTGGTAAAACTGAAAATTATACTGATATCAGCTGGAATATAGATAACGGAATCTACGAATATTCCTTTTTCTTCATTCAGCAATGGAATTACAATGGGCATTGACCAGTTTTTGTAAAAAATACGTCCAACGACAAAAGCGCCTCTGTTTCT
>DAOORG010000022.1:0-3473 GCA_035389165.1 Chitinophagales bacterium | reverse complement strand
AAATACTTCGCGGACAAATTTGCCGTATAGTCGGTATCTTTCCTGTTGGCGTAAAAACAAATCCTGATACATGCGTTTTTCAAAATATTCTTTCGCGCAAAGTGTGATATCATTGAAGGAAGTCAACAAAATATCATATTTACCGGCTATGTTATCAGCTACTTTATGAACTGTATCGTGGTTTACCATTTATTGTATTATTTTTAGTGCAGAAAAAACATTAGTTATACGCACAAATATAAATTAAAAATCAGCAATTGATAAATTTAGAAGAAATCAGAATGTATTGTCTGCAAAAAAAAGGAGTCACGGAAGATTTTCCTTTTGATGAAGAAACCCTTGTTTTTAAAGTGATGGGAAAACTATTTCTGCTGACAAATATAAATGATGTGGAAATTTCCGTCAACCTGAAATGCAATCCTGAACTTGCCATTGAATTGCGCGAACAATATGAAAGTGTGCAACCAGGCTATCATATGAATAAAAAAATGTGGAATACCGTTAAATATACAAATGAGTTTTCAGAAAGAGCATTTTTAGATATGATTGACCATTCTTATAATGAAGTGGTAAAAGGTATGACCAAGAAAATGCAACTAGAACTGAGTAATTTATCATGAAGATTCTGCGCTACATATTACTTTCTCTTATGTTGCTGACAACACTCTGTGGATTTTCTAAAGAGATAATAATTGATGCTGATTTTTCAACTATTGATATTTATAATACATTGACGGCTGAAGTTAAACAAAAAGCCAGTGTAATGGAATTTGATGTTACTTTAATTAACAATTCTGGAAAAGAACAGCAGTTATATTTCAGCATTATCAATCCTACAATTAATATAATTATTATTTATGAAGGAAAAGACAGCATTTTACTGGGCGATCTTATTCCTTTTACTAAAAGAGAATTTAAGCACACCAATCATGTATATCCTTTGCTGCTGGCAAAAGACAGTACGCATCAAATCAGTATAAAAGTTTTTAATTCATTGCAGCATGCTTTAAACTTCAGACTAAATCTTGCCACAGAAAATTCATTTATAAAAACCACTAATCACGATAATTTTTTCAATGGAGTTTTTTACGGTATCCTGTTTATTTATTTATTACTGTTGATTTGTTTTTACATCTTCAGTAAGAGCAACTTCTTTACCATCTATTTAATGATTAATGTTTTTATGCTGCTGATATTTTTCTTATATAATGGTACCGGTTATCAGTTTTTCTGGTTTTTTTCTGCAGGCATACAGCAATATATAGGATTTGTTGCCGTAGTTGGCTATCTCACGATGCACATATTATTTATCCGCACTTTTTTTGCCGTACAGTTAAAAACAATGTCTAAATTTCTAATCCGCACCTTTCTGGCTGTATTATTTGCATTTGGTGGTTTACTCTTGCTTCGTGTTTACAACAAATCATTATTGCACGCATCTTATGATTTTTATTTTCTGTTTATAAACGGAATTTTCATACTGTATGCAGTGATGGTCGTGACTATCAGTATTATTACATACAAAGAATCCGGTAGCAGAGAAATATTATGGGTAATGATAGGTATGTTGTTTCATTTTATAAACTGGATTATTTTTATCAATAATGAATTTGCATCTATACACTGGCTGAATATTATTGACAACTTTAAATTTTTTCCAAGCACAATTTTTGTACCGCAACTGAATTATTTAATTACGATGCTCGAAGTTTTTGTAGTGACTGTTTTTATTTCCATCAATTACCATAAGCTGATACGACAGAATGATTTATCAGCACAGCGATTGGAATACCTGCAAAAAAGAAACATTAATACGTTTGTGTTGGGAAAAGAAGAAGAGCGCGAAATCATCACCAATGAAATTGATGCATCTATTTTTAAAGATATTGAACAGCTTAAACTTTCTTTGGCAGGTTTCCAGGTTTCTAAAGATGAAAAAAATATTATTCCATCTGTATTAAATGAAATTGATAAAACGCTGAATGATATTAAAAACATTACCGGCAATTACGTGGCACCGGATATGCAGCAAATGAAATTATCAGAATTGATTACCACAGCTACTGACAAGTTATTTCAAAGTATTACGACCAATTATGATTTCAGTAAAATACCGGACAATTTTAAGTTGAACGAAGTTGCCAATATAAATTTGTATCGCATTTTTCAGGAAATATCAAATAATACCATTAAACATTCCGGTGCGGCAGAAGTCAATATTACAGCCATAAAAGACAATAAAACGCTGCAACTCAAAATCAAAGATGATGGTATCGGTTTTTCAGTGTTATCGGAAAAAAACAAAGGTATCGGATTAATGAATATAGAATCCAGGATGAATAGTTTAAATGGAAATTTTTATCTGATGTCGAATGAAAAGAAAGGTTCCACCATACATTTAATCATGAATTTAAAAGATATTATCTGAAGCTGAAAATATACATACTAGCGTTTTTGTTTATGAGTTGCCTTACTTTATCGGCAAGAGATTCTGTATTTGTAATCAATAAATCGCTTCGTTGTAAACCTGCGTCTAAGTTTCTGATAAAAACCGCATCGCAAAATGACACGTTTGTTTACAAACTGATTTTACAAAACCAACAGGCTGTATCACAACAATTATTACTGGAAATTCCGATACAACAAATCGATAGAATTATTGTACAGCAATTTGACAGCAACGCATTACAGAAAAATTATTTATTCACCACTCAAAAATTAAGTCAACGGATTTATTACGATAGAAATATTATTTTTCCTGTTGATTTAAAAGCGAATCAGCTTAGCAGTATTCTGTTTAAATTTCATAAAGATGACATTCATTCTTACTTTAAACCGGAAATGTTGGTTTGGAAAAAAGATGCAAAAATCACCAGAACGGAAGCCTTGGAATTAACACGAGGTGCATTTTACGGAATCTTGATTCTTTATACATTTATTTGCATCATCCTTACTTTATTGCTCAATGCAAGAAATTACTATTATTATTTGTTGTATCTGATAGCAGGAATTGTTTACTTATTTGTAAAAAATAATCTAGGATATGAATTGCTTTGGCCGGATTCTCCAATGCTTGATATTTTCTTAAAAAAAATAATGCTGTCTATTTATCTGACAACTTCCATTTTATTTTTAAGAGGTTTTATTCAAAAAAGAATCGATTTACCTCAGTTACAAGAAGTGTTGCGCTATTTCATTTATTTTAGTTTACTGCTGATTTTTGTTTCATTATTAGTTGGCATACTTAGTACACCTGCACAGAAAACGTTTATTGTGCTACAAAATATTTTTGCTATTGTATGTCTTTCTACAGTTGTAATTACCTTTATTTTCGTATACTTTAATACTAATGAACGCTCATTGGTTTTATTTACGCTGATGTATTTTATATCCTTTTCATTTTTTATATTTTATCCGCAACCGGAATTTGGCAGCGATGTGTTCGGTGTTTATCTTGGTCAGATTTATACTTA
>DAOORG010000021.1:3548-17474 GCA_035389165.1 Chitinophagales bacterium | reverse complement strand
TTAAATTTGTAATTTTAATTTTATAAATCCTGTATCAATTTTTCAGGACGACACAACAGTGATTATTATACCAATCCTTTCTTGTAAGCAATTTTCAATAATGCAGCAGTGTTGTTTACATTCAACTTGGCAAGCATATTTTTTCGGTGCGTTTCCACCGTGTTCTTACTGATAAATAATTTGTTGGCAATATCCTGTGATGTTAAACCTAAAGCAATCAGTTGCAAAATTTCTAATTCACGCTGAGTGATCTGTGCCGCTAATTCATCGTAGTTTCTGTCATCATCGTCATCAGCATTGGAAATAGAAGAAATTAATTTTTCCTGAGAATCCTGATCTAAATAAGATTTATCCTGATAAACGGTATCAATAGCTTTCAGTAAGTCATCTTTCGAAATATTTTTCATCACATAACCCTTAGCGCCAATCTCCAGACATTCTTTTATAAAACGCGGTTCACTGTGCATCGTCAGCATTAAAATTTTCAAATCTGGATGAGTTTTCTTCAATAACTTAGTCGCTTCAATACCATCCATTTCCGGCATATTGATATCCATCAGCACTACGTCAACTTTTAAATTTTTAATTCGCTCAATAGCCTGTTTTCCGTTATGTGCGGTTCCGGCAATTTTTATATTTGGTTCATCATCCAATAAAGAAACAATTCCATCTAAAAAAATCTGATGATCATCTACTACAAATACATTTATTTCCTGCATAAAGTTTATTTAAAATTGTTTTGCAAAGGTATTCCATATTCATCAAATTTCGAGCCGTTTTACCAATATTTTATAAAAGAAAACCATCTCCTTGTTTTTAAGTAATTATAATTGGACTCGTTTTGGTAAGCTTCTCGTTCAAATGAAATATTCAGATATGCTTTATGAGCGTCTTTATACTTTAGCAATAAAATAAAATATTCAATATAATAGAACAATACAAAAAAGATAAACAACAGTTCAACCTGCTGATATATATGTATCATTTCGTGATTCACAAAGGTTTTATCATTTTTTATGGATTCCTTTTCGAGAATTATAAATGGAAATATACTGACACCGGAAACTTTTTTTGGTGTAAAATATTTTATAAAGAATGGACTAATTAATATCCACATAGAATTTCTTTTTTTAAAGATAAAGATTCTTTTTTAAACAGGCACTTTGGTTTCAAGACGCATTTGTAAATCTTCCAGCACAGATTTTTTCCAGATTTCTAATCCGGAAACAGCAGAAAATTTTTCTTTGTATTCTACAATATCAAATGCTTCCAGATTCATTTTTAAGGTTTTGAATAGTTTGGGCAAGCCTTCATCAGGAACTTGTACATGGTGCAAACCGCCACTGTAGGCAATCACCATTTGACCTGCGTGTAAACCTGCAAGAATATCTACGACACCGGGTTTTACTGTCATTTTATTTCCATCCAGATCAAAACCGGTTTTGCGTTTCATTCTGCCTTCCGGTGCAATCAGGATGATGGAGTCATCATAAATGGATTCCAGAAAATTTCCCCAACTATCATCTCTTTTGCGTGTAATAGGAATCATTCCGGGACTGAATAATTTAAAGAAAAATCCCACCAGCGGTCGGTTAAGTGTTTTGTCTGCTGCTGGTGCTACCATGCGTTTGGATAGTGTACGCAGAAAATGATTCGGCAAAAAACCGAGATACAAAAACTCGTATAAGGATGTGTGATGCAAAAAAATAATCAGTCTGACTTTTCTCCATTTTATTTTTGTTGCCGGCCAGCCTATTTCAAAACGGTAAAATAGTCTCGAAAAATATTTGATACACAATAGAAAAAAATAACTGATTAGACTTTTCATTTTTCAGTTGTAGTAAATTGTTTGAAATAGTAGGCATAATTTAATCAAGGCCCATTTCTTTACGTAATAATTTAATTTTTTCTAATTCTATTACATCAATCTGATCTTTTGAACGGTTAACTGCTTTTTTATTTACTATTAAATGATTGATATGCAAGAAGGGAACTTTTACAGTCTCTATTTCTGCGACGGTGGCTAGCTCTAAACATTCATCAAATGTGAAATCTTCAAGACCTTTCATGTCAATTAGAATATCTAAAGCAACACCTTTTCCAATATAAAAATTTGCCCAGCCAGGAATAAACTTTAATTCTTCGAAGTTTATTTCACTATATCCAAAAGTTTCTAGAGCCTTTCCAAAATTTTTTCTGTTTTGTGTTTCATCTTTTATCCAAATATCAACATCTTGTGTTGCTCTCGAAAAACCATGCATGTTTACTGCAAAACCACCTACCATTAGATATTTAACTTGATTTGCATTTAATGCTTTCCAAAACTCTAATAATTCTTCATCGAAAATATCCATACAATTTATTCTTCAATTTTTTTATGCGTTACTTTTGCATTCTGTAGCATTTTATTAATGCGCATAAGTCTTGTAAATAAATGGAATTTTTCCGTGTCAGAAAGTAAGATTGCTTCTCTTAATCTTTCTATATTTTGCTTTTCAAACAAAGCATCCATATCCTCTTTTACGATATTTGCAGGCTGTTCTGCTGATGGATAATCTTTGTCCTTCATATTGCAATTTAATAAATTTTCGTGAAAATAAATTACTAAATCTTATTTTTCAGGCTCTAAGACAACTTCAACATGATTGCTAATATCGAAATATTTTTTAAAAGCGTCTTTAATTTTTTGAGCAGTTAAACCGTCAATTTGTTTGTCGTAGTCAAATAATAATTGTATGTCTTTTCCATATTCATCGTAGTATTGAAGGACATTTAACCAGAAGTCATTTTCCTTTAAATCCATTTCTCGTTCACGGCGTTGTGTTTCCTTTACTTTTATTATCTTTTCTTCAGAAACAAGGTTATTCTTTAACGAATCGATATTTTCATACACCGTTTTTATCAGTTCGTCCACGCGTTTTGGTTCGGTGTTAAACTGAATATTAATGCCATACGCATTTTTTGGTCGTTGCGAAAATCCACCATTTACACCAACGCCATACACACCGCCTTTGTCTTCACGCAGCGCTTCTCTCAACTGTATATTCAGAATTTTGATCATAGAATTAAAAGTATAATTTTCTTCTTCTGTCCAGTTCGTTTGTCCGTGAAAATGGATGCCTACTAAATCTTTTTGTGTTTTTCCCATCTGAATGCGCGACACCACTAATCCTTCTCTTTTCTCAATAGAAGGATCTTTCCAGCTTTCTTTTTGTCCGTTTGATGGCAAACCGCCAAGATAGGTTTCCAACAAGGGTTTTATTTTATCGACTTCAAAATTTCCGACAAAAATAAATGTAAAATCACTCGCGTCCTTAAATCGTTCCTGATAAATTTTAAAAGCATCTTCAAAATTTACCATGTTTAGTTTGTCAATAGTGGTAAGTCCTCTGCGTATATTTTTATTGAAAATAATTTGTTGAAATTTATGTGCAAAGTAAGCACCCGGATTATCCAATAAGTGTTCGTTCTGACTTTTTTCTTTAGACATAAATGTTTTGAAATCATCAACCGACTTTCTGGGTTGAGTGAAATACAAATAGGTGAGCTGCAACATCGTTTCTAAATCCTTTTGATTGCTGCTGCCGTTAAATCCTTCATTTAATTCAGCAACATAAGGATAAACGCCAGCCGTTTTTCCGGTCAGTAATTTCTGCAAAGTCAGCTTATCAAATTTAGAAATTCCGGATTCTATGATAACAGCATTCGAATAATCGGCACTCATGTAAGCACTGTCAGGATATAAAGAAGTGCCGCCCGGACTGTAAGCTGTCATCAGGATTTCATCATTTTTAAACGTAGTGGGTTTTAGCAATATGCGAACACCGTTTTTTAGTTCTAAAGTGGTTATGTCTAATTTTTCATTTTTTGTTTCTTTTACAACACTTGATGATTTTGGTTTTTCAGTCATCAGAGGTTCGTTCACCGTTTTATCTTCATAGGGTTTAATGTCTGCCGTTTTTATTTTAACAGCAAGATCTTTAATGTCATTTTCCCAGGGCAGAAATTTCTTCTCGCTTTCCGGTGCAGTAAGTATAATTACACAGTTTTTATCGGTAATATATTTTTCAGGTAAGGCATTTATTTCTTTTAATGAAATGAGCGGCAGTATTTTTTTAGCAAATGCTGCTTCAAACTCAATTCCCGGAGCCGGCACATTCGATAAAAAATGAGAAACATATTCACTCACTAAACTGGAAGATTCCGTTTTGTCTCTTTCATTAACGGCATTTTCATAACTGGTTAGCAATTCTAATTTCTGTCTGTCTAATTCTGTTTGCGTAAAACCATATCTTAGTACTCGTTCATTCTCTGTAAGCAATACGTATAAAGCATCCACGGTTTGTCCGCTTTTTGCAACAGCAGTTAAATTAAATGCATCATTTGCTCTTGTTTCTCTTTCATACCCTGAATAAGCAGCAAAGAAAGGAGGTTCAGGTTGTTGCATGAGTTCCTGCAGTCGATTGTTGAGCATGTTATTCAGCAAGCTGTTCATTAAGTACTTTTTAAATCCTTCCACTGAATTCTCTTCTTCAGCAGGATGTTTGTACACAATATTTGCTCTTGAATAAGTTGCTTCAGGATCTGTGCAAATAGATACCAGTAGTTCTTTATGTTCTGGTAATTTATAAATTTGTTTAGGTATTTCATTTTCCGGATTTTTCAAACTGCTGAATCGCTTCTTAATTTCGCTTTCCATTTCATCCACATTTATATCACCTACTATTACGACTGCCATTAAGTTCGGACGGTACCACGTTTTATAAAATGATGTGAATCGTTCATACGGCGCATGTAACAAGATGGCTGTATCGCCAATAGGTAAGCGTTCTGCATACCGAGATTTATAGTACAGTACAGGTAAATATTTTTCCATCATTCGTTTTCCTGCACCCAAGCCACTGCGCCATTCGGAAAAAACAACACCGCGTTCTTTATTAATTTCCGTAGTATCAAAACTCAGTCCGCCGGCCCAGTCTTCCAGAACATTCAATCCTTTATCTAAGATTTCTTTTTTGTCTGTTGGCAGTTGCAGCATATACACTGTTTCATCAAAACTGGTATAGGCATTGAGATGCGCACCAAATTTTGTTCCGATGCCTTCCAGGTAATTCACCAGCTCGTTTTTTGAAAAATGCGTGCTGCCATTAAATGCCATATGTTCAACAAAATGCGCTAACCCTTTTTGTGTTACTTCTTCCTGATTTGATCCGGCATTAACTGCTAATCTGAATTCAACCCGGTTTTCTGGTTTGGTGTTGTGTTGAATATAATAGGTGAGTCCATTTGCTAATTTGCCAAAACGTACTTCTTTGTTAAGTGGTAATGGTTTTTGTGATTCATCGGTTGATCTGGAAATTGCAACATTGATATTGTTTAGTAACAATACAAGCAATAATAAATTGGATAGTTTTCTCATGATAAAATGAATATGAAATTAGTAACCTAAATATCGGAAAAAGGAAGCAGTAAAAAGATTAAAAATTGTTATTATCGTATTTTTTGATTTTCTATAATGGATAGAATCAGTTAGATGAATTAATCTGCTGCAGAATGCTCTTTAAGTTCCAGTTTTCTTATGGAAGGAGACGTGAAAAACGTGACGATAACCACCAGGCAAGTCATACAGCCACCAAAAATAACTGCAGGTACGGTGCCCATCAAAGATGCGGTGGCACCGCTTTCAAATTCACCTATTTCATTAGAGGAACCTATAAACATGGAGTTCACTGCTGATACTCTTCCGCGCATTTCATCTGGTGTGGCCATTTGCACAATGGTGTGTCTGATAGAAACGCTGATGCCATCCAACGCACCGCTCATAATAAGACAAAACATCGAAAACCAGAATAGTTTACTAATCCCAAATAATATGATAAAAATACCGAATCCGAATACTGCACCCAGTAAAATTTTACCGGCATTTTTCTTAATTGGGAAATAAGCTAAAAACAACAACATTAGAATAGCACCCATTGCCTGTGAGGCTCGCAACCAACCTAAGCCTTCTGCACCGACATGCAATATATCTTTTGCATAAACAGGTAATAATGCAATTGCACCGCCAAAAAGAACGGCAAATAAATCTAAAGAAATACAGGATAAAATTACCTTGTTATGATAGACAAATTTTAAACCCTGAATAGCGCTTTCGTATACAGATTCTCCTTTTGGAATAAACTGAATAGGCTTTTTATCAATCATCAACAACGAAATAATGGCAATGCATAGAAAAACCACTATAATGCCGAAGGTGAAGGTGATACCTGCTTTTCCTAATAATATACCACCAACTGCTGGTCCTAAAACGGCTCCGGATTGCCATGCGGTACTTGCCCAGGTAATAGAACTTTGATATACTTCTCTGGGAACGATTTGTGCTGCTAAACCGAATGATGCAGGTCCTGAAAAACTGCGTGCAATGCCTGTGAAAAAAATGATAAAGAAAATAAGGATGACAACATTTTCTTTTCCAATGGATGCAATCATATCAGAATGTGTGAATACCAGCAACAGTGCACACATTACTGTATACAGAGAAATGAAAGCGACCAACATATTTCTCTTTTCAGATTTATCCGCTACATATCCACCGTACAATGCAATACCAATAGCCGGTATTGCTTCCGTTAATCCGATTAATCCAAGCAATATTTTGGAATTCGTCAGCTCATATACTTCATATCCGATAATCACTGCCTGCATAGTCAATGCAATGGTAATCAGAAATCTAGCCAGCACGTATGCTCTGAATTCTTTATACCGTAAAGCCAGGTAGGGATCTCTTTTTTTAGTATTCATTCGTGGTTAGAAAATAGTCATAAGAAAAACAGAACAATATTAATCAAATACGAAGTAGTTTAGTGTACTTATTCATTAAGTTACTATAACTAATGACTATTCTCCAAAACTTTTAAATAACCTTTCAGGTGTGGTTTTTCTTGCGTGTGGTCTACCACATCAAAATTAAAACCTTCTTCTGTTTTTTCGTGTCGGAAGATAACGCTTGCAGGCAAATAAATCGGCGTTTTGAATAAGACAGTGAATTCAAATGCCTGAGGTACTCTCTTTTCTAACAGGGCCAATATCTTTCCTGCGCCCCACATTCCATGTATAATATGTCGTTCAAAGCCGAATACTTTTGCGGTCAGCGGATGAAGGTGTATCGGATTAAAATCTCCGGATGCAAGCGCAAATTCAAAACCCAGATTCTGATACAAACTCCAGCTTTCTTTAATACAGTTTTCTTGAAGAACAGGCTGTTCCCATTCCAGAACACTTCCTATTCCTTCTTTTCCTTTATAGAGATAAATACTGGTGTCTTCCCAAATACGTTTGCCATCTACAGCTACATAACTTAATACTTCAAAAGCCTGACCTTTATCGTGTGCAATCAGGTTGCCGAGTTTGCAGGTAACTGAAAAAGTTTCACCAATATACAATGGTCTGTATTGTTTTATGGAGTTGGCAAAATGTATCAGACCAGGCAATGGAAAAGGCACTTCAGGTTGACTTAATAATTGTGTATGCAATGGAAAAATATATGCATGAATATAAGTGGCCGGAACAATTAAAGTGTGGTCAAATCCACAAGCCTTATTGTATTTTTTTAAGATATCTGGAGTGAGCGTAGTTTTAGGTAATTCAATGGAAATATCCGGCAGATTGCCATTGCCTTTTTTGAAAAATGTTGTTGCAATGCGTGCATACAAGGTTGCCGGATGAGTAAGTGTTTCAAGTTGGATGGTTCTGGACATTCGTGTGTATTAAACTAAATATAAAGATAGAGAAATGTTGTGCGAAATAATATTGATGTTAGATAAAAAATGTGATTAGAAACTTATTTCTATTTTAAGTTACTATTTTAATAAGTATATAAATGATGGATTAAAATTATTAAATAATATTTATCCGGAATATGTAGAATTTATACTTCAGCAAATATTTGATATTGCAATAAATTGACAACTGGAATAGATCGTTAATAGAGTGGTTTTTAGTTTAATAAATTATCTGTATAAAAAATGAGACATTACTTCATCTTTATTGTATAGCGCCCACTTTTGACCGCTTTTCGTAAGCGTAAACGGCTGCCGTCATCCATTATCATAGCACCAGCCATTGCGGACAAACCACCTAAAATAGCACCCAAAAAAGTAGTCACCATCACTAATACACCAGATGTAATTTCCGTTCCAAGACTTTCAGAAAACAACAATGCTACTTTTCCGCTTAATAAATGCTCATTTTTGATATCTAAAAAAAGAGCGTAAGAAAGCCAGAATATGCCAATGCCGATTAATCCGGCGAGGAAATTGTTTCCGGGTTTATTAGATAATAGGACACCGGTTAAAAAGGCTACCAGAAATGGAACATACCATGGTAGGAAAAAAGTGAGTAAACAACTCAGGATGGCGATAATTAAAATTTTCAGGATAAACATAAGTCTCTATTTTTTTATTCTTTTTAAACACATAGCATCATAGATTATTGAGTATGAAAGGAAGACAGATTTTTTTTGCACAACCATAGCTTCACAGAGTTGTATTCATCTTTGATGAATACCTATGCTTGACTTTCTATTTCTTTCTTTACCATCCAGACTATATGTCTATGTGTTTTTAAAATTATTTTCTATTTTGTTTTTATAGCATTTAGTGCAGTTTCTTTTGAATCATAAAAATGCAGCTTGTAGTATTCACCTTTGCTCCATTTGTCAATAAATTCAGTGAATCCTTTACTTCCGGCATTGCCGCTTTGTCCACCCGGATATACACCATAACATTGAGGTTTGCCTTCTGCAAAATCCACTATCATTCGCCAGGAAGGACCTGCATTTTCTGAGGCGGCATTTACGATATTATTGTAGCCGCCAATAGGTACATTTTTTATAGAAAAGGCATCCAGTCGTGCCAGGTGTGAAACACTGGTGCTTTTATAATATTGCCATTGCGCATTTTTAGTTTTGTCTTTTGCAAACTCTTTAAAATAGGCTACCGTCTTTTTAAATGCAATATCTATAACTTGTTTTGCCGTTTCAATTGTATCTGTGTTTACTACATCAAACAACTTAAAGGTTGCATCATTAATAATCAGATGAGCGGTGTTGTAGGGTTCAGGTAAACGGAAAGAAGTAGGTGTTCCATCCATTTCGTCAAAAGTGGTTTGTTCCACATAATCCCAGAATTTATAGAAATAACTCGGAGCTGCAGTGTTATGGTTGGCATTATAATCCCAGCCACGAAGCACCTTGTAAATTTTTTCAGCATCTGCATTACCATCAGTTGAAACATTTGCCAGTAAGGTGGGCAAAATTTCTTTGGCGAGTAAACTTAAATTATTATTCTGCAGCTTTCCCATATCTTGCCAGGTATAATTGGCGGCAGTGGTCAGCGTAGTATTAATAACACGATTACGATAATTTTCATAAACGCCATTGGTCAAATACGGATAAGTTTGGTCTACAGGATTTTGATTGGCACTGCAGCAGAATCCTCTTTCCGGATTTAAAACATATGGATTTTGTTCAACTGGAATCCTGGCTTTCAGTTTTGCAATATCCACATTCGCCAGTGGTGTTACAAAAGAACCATCTCCGGAAACAGTACGCAACATGAAATTACCTTGTTGTTTAATAGAGATGTTATTGTTGACATCCGCATAAATAAAATTTTGTCCCGGACAGGCATAATACGTCAATGCTTCCAGATAATCTTGCTGGTTTTTTGCATGGTTTAAATAATAAAATGCCATTATATCATTAGAAGGTTCTTCAGCACGCCAATAGGTAGCAATATGTTTTTGATCATCTACTTCGCCAAACGTTTCATCGTAAACTACCGAACCCACTTTTGTCATTCGTATACTGTCTATCACATCTTTTCCGCCTCTGATTTTAAAGACTTGTACATCATACTCAAAAGGCACGTATTCATTACCCAACTTGTATGCTTTTCTGTTTTTATCCTGATATTCGACGGAAAAATTATTGACTACATCGCGCTCTGCATTTGTAACACTCCATGCAATGTTTTCATTATGTCCGATGATAACACCTGGTGAGCCTGGTATAGTAACACCTTCTACATTTAATCCTGGACAGCTTAGCTGTATGGCGTACCAAATAGATGGAAGGTTTAATCCAAGATGCGGATCACCGCATAAAATTGGTTTACCGGATTTCGTTTTGCTGCCGTTTACACACCAGTTGTTGCTGCCGTAAAATTTATTCGCATAAAATTCTTTGTATGGATTTTTATATAAAACTTCTGCAAGAACGTTACCGGCTTTTGTCGAGAATGAATCTACAGATTTAAAATCCCATTTTGTTCCAACCGGAATAATCGGATCAATGGAAGGTGCCGGAAAATCCGGATACATTTTTTTATATGCTTCTTCACCAAAGATGCGTAAGGCATTGGTGTTTTCTACATCAGTATCATAATACGTTAAATCTTTTGCCATATACTTCATCAGTAAGGCACATTTTAACGTTGACCATTGCTCTGGTTGGTAACCGATTAATTTGTATTCGATAGGGTAATCGGCAGGTTTCAAATCGTTTATGTAAGCGTTTACACCAGCAGTGAATCTCTCGACGACCATTTTACTAACCGGATTTTTTTCCATTTCTTTTAGAGAAATTTCAGCCGCACGTACAATGCCGATTCTTCGTGAAAAGCGATCTAAGGATAAGGCTTTTTCGCCAACCAATTCTGTGAGTCTGCCGGCAGCTGCATGCATCTGAAATTCCATTTGCCACAAACGGTCTTTTGCTTCTACATAACCTTGTGCATACATCAAATCTTCTTCATTGTCTGCAAAAATATGAGGTATGCCAATTTCATCATACACAACGGTAGCGGTACCTTTCGGACACTTTATTTCAATAGAAGTATTTTTATCTTGTTGCACGGAAGTACTTTTCCAAAAACCGTGAGTAGGAGATAAGAATGAGCCTAAAGCAGGAATGTCGCCTATTGGTTTATTTAAAAAATAAACAAGAACAACGAGTAGAACGGCCAATAAAACGCCGGTGATTTTTTTTGCCATGGTAAGTATGTTATCCGAATTTACTAAAAAGTTAGTAGGAATAAAAACAGAATGCTGTTTTTTAAGTGGATTTCACTTATTGTTTGATTATTTTTGACCTATGACAAATCAGGAAATAGCGCAGCACTTTGGATTACTGGCAGATTTGATGGAATTGCACACTGAAAATCCATTTAAAATTAAAAGCTATGCATTCGCGGCAAGGCATCTAAAAAACATCAATACACCATTGAAGGAATTGAGTATTGCTGAATTGGAAGAAATTGAAGGAGTTGGCAAGGCCATCGCAGAAAAAATATTCCAGCTTACCAGAACGGGAAAATTGGATTTATTGCAAAAGTATTTAACGTTAACACCAATTGGTGTTGTGGATTTACTGCAACTCAAAGGAATCGGACCCAAAAAAATTGCACAACTTTGGAAAGAACTCGATATTGAAAGTATTGGTGAACTGGAATATGCCTGTAACGAAAACAGATTGATTGAATTAAAAGGCTTTGGAACAAAAACACAAACCAATATTCTGGAACAAATTCGATTTATTAATCAGAATTCAAATAAATTTTTGTGGGCAAATCTGGAAGCATTAGCCAATGAAATACTACTGGAAATACAGGAACAATATCCTGATGCATTGGTTTCAGTTTGTGGTGAATTCAGAAGGAAATTTTTGGTGCTGGAAGGAATAGATTTTTTAGTTTCAGTTGAGGATGCTTCCACACAGCAAGCCATAACAGAAAAATATAAACAATATCCGGTTCATTTTGAATTTTCTTCAAAACAGGATTTTTACCTCAAACTGCTCGAGTTATCAAGTGATAAAGAACATTACAGTTTCTTGTCGTATAAAATGGATGCATCCGAAAAATACACTTCAGAAGCAGCCATTTATGAGGCAGCTGGTTATTCATTTATTATTCCGGAATTGCGCGATAATCAACTGGAATGGAAACTGGAAGAACAAAAAAAGCTGAACGATTTAATCAGTCTGGATGCTATTAAAGGGATTGTCCATTCGCACAGTAAATATAGTGATGGTGCCAATACAATGGCTGAGTTGGCTGAGTATTGCAAAAATCAGGGATTCGAATATTTGGTGATTTCCGACCATAGTAAGAGTGCTTTTTACGCCAGCGGAATGAAAGAAGACAAAATAATAGCACAACACGAAGAAATAGATGTACTAAATAAAAAGTTATTTCCATTCAGGATTTTTAAAAGTGTGGAATCCGATATTTTATATGACGGACAACTCGATTATTCAGCAGACATATTGAAATCATTTGATTTAATAATTGCATCCGTGCATTCACAGTTAAAAATGAATGAAGAAAAAGCGATGCATCGTTTGTTGACGGCTATCGAAAATCCGTTTACAACTATATTGGGCCATTTAACAGGAAGGTTGCTTTTATCCAGAGAAGGCTATCCTGTAAATCATAAAAAAATTATTGATGCCTGTGCAGCGAATAATGTCAGTATAGAGCTAAATGCCAATCCGTACCGGTTGGACATAGATTATAAATGGTTAGATTATTGTCAGGAAAAAAAGGTGCCGGTTTCCATCAATCCGGATGCACATAATTTAATAGGTGTTCACGATATAAAATATGGTGTTTTTGCAGCGAGAAAAGGCGGTTTGCTTAGAGAAAACACACTGAACGCTTTAACTAAAGATAACTTTGAAAAGTATATCAATAGTAAAAACAGGTAGTGACATTTTTGTATCTTTGCACAAAAATCCGATTATGAGTAAGAAACTGGTTTATGTACTTATTTTTTTAGTATTTGGAGCATTCGTCTTTGTACAATGCCGTCATAAAGAAGACTCAGCTGTTGTTTCTGTGGAAAAATTCAATAAGGATTCAATTTTAAGCAATGATCCTGTTTTGAAAAAAGCAGATTCGATGGCAGCCGTCACCGAGCAATCAGAAGAAGAGCGCTTAAAAACAGTGACTTCTATTAAATTTGACAGAGAAGTCTATGATTTTGGTACCTGTACGGAAGGCGACAAAGTGAAAAAAACTATCGAATTTACCAACACCGGAAAATTACCTTTAGTAATCAATCAGGCATACGGAAGCTGCGGCTGCACCGTGCCGAAATATGACAAAGAACCGGTGTTGCCCGGTAAAAAAGGAAAACTGGAAATTGAATTTAATTCAGAACACAAAGCCGGTGCCAATACGAAAAGCGTGATGATTGAAGCCAATACCAATCCGCCAATAACAACCGTTACGTTTAGCGTAAAAGTAAATGCCTCTGAAGAGAAAAAAGGCTGGTTCAAAAAATAATACATGAAAAACTACCTTTCTTTAGTCAAATTTTCACACACGGTTTTTGCCTTGCCTTTTGCGATGATTGGTTTTACGTTAGGTGTTTTTCAAGCAACAAAATTAGAAGTATTATTAGAGCCTGCTTATAAAGAAATTGGATTTAAATTAGCTTTAGTAATTATTTGTATGATTACCGCACGCAATGCAGCGATGGCGTTCAATCGTTATATTGACAGAAAATACGATGAAAAAAATCCACGAACAGCCATCCGTGAAATTCCAAGCGGTATCATTACACCCAAAAATGCCGTACTATTTATACTAATAAATTGTGCTTTGTTTATTGTAACCACTTTCTTCATCAATAAACTTTGTTTTTATTTATCACCCATTGCATTAGCAGTGGTTTTAGGTTATTCTTTAACCAAACGTTTTACTTTTTTGTGTCATTTAATTTTAGGTATCGGTTTAGGACTGGCACCCATCGGTGCATTTTTGGCTGTTACCGGAAAATTTGAAATCTTGCCTTTATTCTTTTCATTCGCCGTATTCTTTTGGGTGAGTGGTTTTGACATCATTTATGCGTTGCAGGACGAAC